>JANYLL010000329.1 GCA_025357895.1 Ignavibacteriota bacterium | reverse complement strand
TCTCAATCCGCCATTATTAGACCCACTTAAATTATTGAAGACTAACACTTCAACTTTAGGCGTATTCTCAGGGCTGGGATTTGTTCCCCTGACGACACACAGATACGTATTATGATTCGTTGCGACAGAGAGATTTGAAGTTACTGCCGGACCGTCTGTGAAAGATCCGACTGAACTAATAGTATTTCCGGAGTTACCAAGCAAATTAACGTTACCAGTTGTAGGATCCACAACGAATTGCCCAATATTTGAAGTAGCCTCCGTTGATGCAGCATTAATTGAGGTACTTCTAACTAAAGATGTATTATAGCAAGATTGTGCATAACCAGAACTTCCAAAGACGAACATCAAAAGAATTGCCAGCATCTGACAATTCCTTCTATAAATTAGTTGAGAGGAATCCCCCCCCCCACATGATTTTATTAGAGTTACGGGTGTTACTGGATAATGCTTGGGTAGAACGATGTATATGTTTCATAATTACACATGGTTTGAAAACGTGAATATTGTATTATTTGGTCAGGGCAAATTCGGAGGTTTATTTTTCTTTTTTGTCGGACAGGAATGTCCGACCTACTATCCGTCTTACCGGATTTGTCTTGGCCGTAGTACAAATATACAACAATTTTAGTCTGCTTTGGAAATAAAACGATAAGCATACGTTAGGTAATCATTTCTTCCCAACATCCGTTTATGATAACCATTCGTATGTAGTTTTCAGGCGATGATTATTTGACCAAAAAGGAGCAACCACGATGAAGTACTTATCTATATTTTTTCTCTCTATGATGTTTTTTCCGGCGTTTAGCTATGCTCAGCATAATTGCTGCGCATTGAATGCAAATGCAAAGTTTGCAGCACTGGCATCCGAGTCTGGTTTTATAAGAGCACATGATGCACCGCTTCCCTATCATGCAGAAAATCTTTCCGGTTCGATGATCACGTTTCCTTGTGCAAGCGGCGTAAGCGGCTCTGCATATTTTGTCGCTTCATCAAAACATCCGAACAAAGTGATCCTGATGTTTCACGAATTCTGGGGCTTGAACGATTACATTAAAACCGAAGCTGATAAATTAAGTAAAGAACTTGGCGTCACGGTCTGCGCGCTCGATCTTTACGACGGCAAAGTTGCCACAACGCGCGAAGATGCTTCCAAATATATGCAAAGCCTTCCGGCCGTTAGGGGCAATGAGATCATTGACGGTGTGATTACCTATTTTGGAAAGGATACTCATTTTGGTACAATTGGCTGGTGCATGGGAGGTACATGGAGCCAGACTGCTGCTCTGCGCGCCGGAAACCAGTGCGATGCATGTGTGATCTATTACGGAATGCCTGAAACAGATTCTGAAAAATTAAAAGGGCTCCATGCTCACGTACTTGGGATCTTTGGCACTAAAGATAAATGGATCACTCCGAAAGTTGTCGATGATTTTAAGGAAGCAATGAAGAAAGCCGGTAAAAAACTTAAAGTCCATTCCTATAACGCCGATCATGCATTTGCCAATCCGAGCAACCCTAATCATGATAAAGTATCAACCGATGATGCTCATAATTATATGACGTCGTTCTTCATAAAAGAAATGAAATTGTTCTGATGACTATTAGAGAACTCGGAGATATATGTGAAGCGAACGGACTGCTTTTGACAGAGATACAACTTGCCAAGCTCAATAAGTATGCAGAGCTTCTTCGCGCGAAGAATAAAGACGTTAATTTGATTTCCCGTAAAGATGAAGAGAATATTCTTTCAAAACATATTCTTCACTCGTTGTCGCTTACAATGCTTACAATCCCAGGTGTTGGTTTTGAAATACAATCAAGAGTTTTCGATCTTGGTACAGGCGGAGGAATGCCTGGAATTCCTGTTAAAATTGCGCAACCGGACATTTCTCTGGTTATGTGCGATTCTATTGCAAAAAAAATTGCTGCTGTTTCTGAATTCTCCGCTACACTGAACCTACAAACGGTGTGTATCACAGGC
Organism: Ignavibacteriota bacterium; assembly: GCA_025357895.1. Classification (GTDB taxonomy): domain Bacteria; phylum Bacteroidota; class Ignavibacteria; order Palsa-1295; family Palsa-1295; genus PALSA-1296. The sequence goes on along the minus strand of JANYLL010000329.1, from coordinate 10,319 downwards.
CGCGCGGAAGAACTTGCAAAAAAAAAATTACACAAGGGGCAATATGATGTCGTTATAACACGTGCTGTGGCGCCTCTTGATGAATTGCTTATTTGGTCACAATACCTCTTAAGAAAGAAAGGAACACTATTTGCGCTAAAAGGAGGAAATGTCGAGCCAGAGCTTGAACGTGCTTTAAAACTGCAATTTGTTGATTCAGTTGAAGTGTCCCCCATCCCGCTCCTGGGCTATGACGAATTTATCAAAGAGGAAAAGAAGATCGTTCGTGTTAGAATGGTATAAATGAAAACCGTTAACTTTTGCTTCGCAACACATAACCATCAACCGATCGGCAACTTCGATTATGTGATCGAAGAAGCATACGAGAAATCTTATCTTCCTTTTTTTCAGCTTGCAGAAAAATTCGACCTACGTTTTGCAACTCATTTCTCCGGCATTTTACTTGAATGGCTTGGGAAACACCATCCGGAACAACTTGCCATATTGCAATCCCTTGTTAAGAATGATCAGTTAGAGATCATTTCAGGAGGATACTATGAACCGATCCTTGCGGTTTTTTCTGAAGAAGATCAACGTGCACAAATACAGAAACTATCTTCTTTAATAAAATCAACTTTTGCGACAAAGCCAGATGGCTTGTGGCTTGCTGAACGAATCTGGGAGCAGCAGCTTGTTACTTCCCTCGCTGATTCCGGAATAAAATATACGATATTAGATGACACTCATTTTCGCGCGGCAGGTCTCGAAGAAGAAGATCTCACAGGATATTATCTCACGGAAAACAAAGGAAAGACCATTGCAATATTTCCAATCTCTAAAGCCCTTCGATATACAATTCCCTTCGCATCTGTTGATGAAACAATAAAAATTCTTCATGATGCTGCAAGTGAGAGCGGAGGAAATATTATTACTTTCGCAGACGACGGCGAGAAATTTGGCGTATGGCCAAACACCTTTAAGCATGTTTATCACGATGGATGGTTAGAAGAGTTTTTCAGGAAATTAGATGAGAATACTTCATGGTTAAAAACCATCCATTTCTCAGAAGCAATCGCGAAGCTTCCCCCTAAAGGCAGGATATACCTTCCGAATGCCAGCTATGCAGAGATGATGCAATGGTCTCTTCCTACGGCGAAAGCAGAGTTGAAATATGAAGAGTTTGTTCATACGCTTTCTGAAAATAAAGAAGAATGGAAAGAATATCAGCAATTCGTACGCGGCGGATTTTGGAGAAATTTTTTTGTAAAATATCCTGAATCAAATCATCTGCATAAGCGCGCCCTTGAAATTAGTACAAGATTTTCTTCCGCAAAAGCTTCTGTGCAGAACGATAAAAAATATCAACGTGCATACGATCATCTCCTTGCCGCAGAATGCAACGATCCCTATTGGCATGGTGTCTTTGGAGGCATATATCTTGCCAACTTGCGGCATGAAGTTTATACTAATCTTATTCTTGCCGAGCGCGACCTCGACACAATTGAAAAATTCAAAGGGATCTCGATTGCAACAAAAGATCTTAATGCAGATGGTAAAGAGGACGTTGCAATAAAAAATAATTTCTTTTCAATCTATCTTGATCCAAGCAGAGGAGGATCTATCAGCGAAATAGATTATATGCCGAAAGCATTTAACCTATCAAATTTTATTAATCGCATAGTCGAGCCCTCACATCAAAAACTAAAATCTGCCGAGAAATCTGAAAGTACAGTTGTCACTTCGAAATCTATTCATGATATCGTAGTGACAAAAGAAAAAGGCCTTGAAAAGCATCTGGTTTATGATTGGTACAGACATGGCTCATTCATTGATCACTTTTTAAGTACAGATGTAATTCTATCTGATCTTCGGGCAATGACCTTCCTTGAACATGGTACTTTTTTCAAAGCTACTATCAAACCTATAATCGAAAGTTCAGCGAACAATGCAAAAGTAACTTTCCGACATCAGGGGAATGTATTTTATAATGGAAGCTCACACCCGGTTACGCTAGAGAAATATTTACATGTAGAAAAAGATAGTGACTTGATAACCGCCCATATTTCTATCACGAACAACTCGGAACATATTCTTCCGATTCGTTATGCCACTGAGTGGACATTCGGCATGTTAGCAGGCGATGCCGATGATAGGTATTATGAATCGCCGGGAGTTGAGATTCGTAATCGAAAAATGAAAAGTACGGGGGAAATACTTGCAGCGACAGAGTTGTCATTAATAGATGAATGGACAGGGTTTAAGCTCTCTCTCCATGCCCAAAAGCCATGTACATTTTGGCGGACTCCAATACAAACGGTTTCTTTAAGTGAAGCAGGCTTTGAGCGCGTTTATCAAGGGTCAATAATTTTTGCCCTATGGGATTTTTCACTAAAACCGGGCGAGAAATGGGACGTTGGGCTTTCAATCCGTGTTACAGATATACAAGAGAAAATCAAAGTGCAAAAATCAAAAGTCAACATTTAGGACACCGTGAAATATTTTTTCGTATCGGTATTTCTTTTTTTTCATTCTTTTGTCTTTGCCCAATCACCAAATTCGGGTTCAGCGACAGATAATCTTCCCCCGCCTATTACACAAAGCAAACCGGGAATTTCTACTGCAAACAACAATCCAAAACCAACCACTTTTGACATACCTCCGCAAGATATTGACTGGGCAAAAGTTGGTATTGCATCCGGAGTCCTTGTAGCTTCTGTGACCGGTCTGCATATTCTTCAGTATAATTCATGGTGGAAGAACCAACGCGGACCATTTCATGTCGAAGATGATCCAGATTATGAACATAACTATGATAAATACGGGCATACTTTCGGTGCTTATTATACAAGTCATTTTTTTCAGGAAGCATTTACCTGGAGCGGGATGGATAGTTCACAGTCCACAATAATTGGGGGCATTTGCGGAGCAATGTACGAATTTTATGTCGAGATCGAAGATGGATATGCAAGAGATTGGGGTTTTTCTCCGGGTGATGCAAAAGGGGATATTTTAGGCGCCGGTTTTTTCATTCTTCGCAACAGAATTGATTTTCTGAGAAATTTTCAATACAAATGGTTCTATTACCCAAGTGGAGAAAAACCATATATTAAAGATCAAACTTTAAACCCTTTGGATGATTATGGCGGGCAGTCGTACTGGTTGACTGCTGATATTCACCGTATGCTTCCAAGCGAAGCAAAAAAATATTGGCCTAACTGGCTCAACGTTACCGTAGGAGTAAGCAGATTATACATCCCATCTAATTCTACCGCTATTGATCCGTTTAACCAGAGAAAAACAGCATATTATGTAGGTCTGGATTTTGATATGGAAAAAATTATTCCCGAATCAAGCATTGGTATTATTAATTTTATTCGCCGCGGACTTTCCTACTGGCGGCTTCCTGCCCCTGCCTACCGCATATACCCTAATCCGCGATTATTTATTCTCTTCCCTCTTCAGATGACTATTGGCTAATATGCCTCATTCGGCAATTTCTGTTATCGTCCCAACTCGCAATGAAGGGAAACTCCTTCGAGGATGCCTTGAACAATTTACAATAGATCTGATACAACGCTTAGGAATCGAGATCATTGTAAGCGACGGCGGTTCTACCGATGCAACACTCACCATTGCTTCGGAACATACTAACCTGATCGCCACACATGAAAATGTTTCGCATCGTCAAACAATTGCCGAAGGCCGCAATCGTGGCGCAGCGATTGCTTCAGGCGATATTCTTATCTTTCTCAATGCCGATACGCGAATTCCCGACATTGCGAAATTCTTTGATCGTATTCTTCATCATCTGGAATCTGATCCACAACTTCTAGCACTTGCAGTCAAAGTACAGGTAATGCCGGATGAACGTAAATTTTCTGATATTCTCTTTCACGGGGTTTTTAATCAATATGTCCATCTCTTAAATATTCTCGGAATCGGAATGGGGCGCGGTGAATGTCAGATCGTCCGCCGCAACGCTTTTGACTTTATACATGGGTATAATGAATCCCTTGCCGCAGGAGAGGATTTTGATCTTTATCAACGACTGCACTCTCGTGGAAAAATAAAATTCGACAGCAAACTTTTAGTATATGAATCGCCTCGTCGTTACAGAAAATTTGGCTATATAAAAGTTTATTCGGAATGGGTAAAGAACGGCTTATCCGTTCTGTTCAAAAAGAAATCTGTGAGCGATGTTTGGGAGGAAGTGCGGTAAAAACAAAATTATCAGAACCGCACGTACACCTTTACCTGAACATCAAATTGTGCAGGAGCGGGAATTCCGAGGCCAAAGATCGGACCAACAGTTAGATCTGCACCAACGCTGGAGCCTGCTCCGCCCGGAGTAGTCATAATACCGATCGAAGGCGCAAGAAGTGTTGCGCTATGAATGCCGCCCTTTGTCGAAGCTGTCTGTGCAGAGTAGATACCATAATAGCCAAGCCGAATGACCGGCTGAATAGCTCCATTAACAAAACTGCGAGGCGACCATCCGATCTGTAAACCCAAAGACTTCGGAGAAGTAAAAAGCTGCGAGAAATTCTGTGGCGCATCATAGGCAAGATACGGAACGCTCGAAGAGTAGAGCAAGCCATAAGAAAGATCAAGAGTGAACGACGGCACATTTGATTCTACTCCTAACATTAGATTATAACCCGTACTATTTCCCAAACCGCCACCGGCACGGAAACGCAGACCTGCAATTACATTACCCTGAGTTGCCTCAACTTTTTTCTTTAGTTCATCATTATCCGAGCGCACATTGCTGAGTGTTGCCGTAAGCTGTACAACTTTTGTCTCGGCAATAGTCTTAGCAAGATTTAAATTTTGAAGTACTTTCTGTGCGCTTTCTTTTCTCCCGCCAACTTCAAGTGTATCGGCATTGGCGATTGACATGCCATTGCCGACAAGCATCGGAGACTTCTTTTCAAAGCTTTTTGTCTCATCATATAAAATTTTTCCGGAGCCAATTTCTTTTGCTGTAATTCGGTATTGATACGTGCCATTCGGATATGGCTTCATATCATGCTCAGCAAGATAATCCGCCGGACGCATTACGGAATCTATAAGTGTCAGCGGATGTGCCGGATCTACGATGGAAATAAGATCAACCTTGATCGCAGATGTTCTGGCAACGGTATATGGGATCGATAAGCGCGATGACTGCATCGAAAGATCTGCTTTTCCTAAAATATATTTCAGGCGCTCTCCGTTTAAGATAATATCTTCCTTAAAATGCCGCGCAAAATCTTCGTAAAAATTCAGGACTTCGTTATCTTCGATCTTGAAAATATAGGTCTGCTTATCCGGAGGAGTGTTCTCTAAACGCAAACGAAGCGGATCGCCCGGCAATGCAGAAAATTCTTTTGCATAGCGCTCAAATTTCTTTTCACTTTCACTGCGATTGGATTCGATCGCGCGTTCGATAATCACATAATAACGGATCGAATCACTTTTGGAATCCTTTAGCTTTGGAAGCGGAAGTATTCCGAGAGAAACGGTGTACGATGCTTCATCCCCTGAAAGCACCTTGGAAAGATTACTGACAAGCGGAAGGGCAAGAGGAGTTCGAGCCGAACCGACAAAATACATTACCGATTGAGGAGAGGTTTTTACTGTATCGGTCTTCTCACGACCTTCAGCAGAAAAAGACATATAGCGGGGTTCGAGATGGAACGTCGCTTCATGCATAACGATTTCACCTGTGGGCGCATCAGTACGAATATAATTTGCTTCGACTTTCAGAAGTTCAGGTGCAAGATTGGGTCCATACTTTTCACGCTCGGTCTCGAGCCTGTCATGCATTAGATCGTCAATGCTTTTTATGTACTCCTCAGTTTTTTGTGCATGGGCAGGAGCATCATATTTCAATGGAGTATCCTGAGAAGACTGGGCAAAAGTTAGTGTAGAAAAAAACATGACAAAAGCCACAAGCACAGAAACGGTGCTTGCGGCTATTATCAGTTGTTCTATCTTCTGTCCTTTTTTCACTTTTCACTTTACTCTTTCATTCATCTATATAATGTATGAAAGAGAAAACCAAATCAGAGTTTACATACGATCTTGCTCGGTAACTTCAACTGCGCGTGTTGCTTTGATCATTTTCGCATAACGATGCGAGATCATGATCTCAGCAGGATCGGCTTTCACGTCTTCATGAGCAGTCACGCCCGGTGTTTCGGTTTGAGTTTCAGTAGTATTTGTTGCAAGGTCTTTTTTAGTAAGATTTTTCGAAACGTCCGGATTTTTTACGGTATGTACTGTCGGTGCTGCGGAATGCGATTGCATATCGATATTAGCAGCTAACTGTCCGGGTTGAGTAGCAACAACTTCGGGCAACGCCGGTGCTGTTTGTTGTATCGGCGCAGGAGTGCTTCTCGGAACAGGCACTTGGGTGATCTGCTCATTCTTATTGCCCGTGTTGAACCATAAGAACGCAAGCAGCGTAGCAAATGCAAAACCGACCGAGGCACGTCTTGCCCATATAAACTTAATGCTTCTTGTAGCAGGAATGCTGCGCACCGGAGCTGCACTTGGAGCAGGGGCAGCAGTGCGAACTTCTCCGCGCGACGATGAAATTGCACGGGAAAGCATCTTTTTTGCACTTGCATCAATAGATGCACTTAGCATAAAGCGGGAATCGGCACGACTGTGTGCCATTGCTTTTCCAATTGCTGAATATTCGGCAGCAGCCGGAGTAGCGCGAAGTTCACGCTCTACTTCAGAACTTACATGCAGCTCGCCATCTAAATATGCAACGATATGCTCGTCTGTTATTCGTGGGTTTTGTTTCATACTATCTCTTCTTCTAGATCTGCGCTGGTTTCTTTCGCAGAATACTCCTTCCCCAATATGGGGCGCAAAACTTTTCTTAATCGCTTCTTCGCTCTGAAAACTCTGATGCGAATCGTCGAAAGCGATGTACCGGTCAACTTACCGATCTCTTCGTATGTCAATCCTTCATATTCGCTGAGAATCAGTGCCTCGCGATAGGTCTCCGGCAATTCTGCTATTGCTGCAAGCAGCAAATTTGTCTGCTCCTTTTGTGTCAGGATCTCCAACGGATCTTCCGACCGCCGGATCATTGTCTGACCGCTCAGTGCTTCGTCATCGGTTACATTATCAGGATCGATAAGTGTGCCCGTTGAAAGATTATTCCGCAAGCCGCGCTTTTTTGAACTCAGGCAGGTATTACGGGTTACCGTAAAGATCCAGGCTCTGAACTCGCCGGAAACAAAGGTATGACGGTATTGCGAAACGCGAAGAAAAACTTCCTGAAATGTATCCTCTACCAGCTCTTCGGAAAGCCCTGCCGATAGCAGAACTTTTGCGCAATATGAATAAACACTTGCTTTATAGCGCTCGTAGAGAATAAAAAAGGCAGGGTCGTCGCCTTTTTGGTACTTGAAAAAGCAGTCTTCGTCGTTTTCAGCACTATCTCCTTTTTTCTCAATGAACTCGTTCGTAAAAGATTTCGCCACCATCGGGCGCTTCTTATACTGTCCGTTCGCAAAAAAGCGGGACTTCGGAACTTCCATGATTTCAGGGAGTTCGCCGCCGATAACATCATCCGCTTCGGCAGAGACATCACCTGTAAAACCTTGTTCTGATATAGGAAAGTCTTCGGGCATTAACTGATTTTGGGATTCCTCAAATGAATCCTTTGATTGATCGCTTGCCCCAGTCCTCCTTTCCTCATCGTTCAGAGGCTTGCCTGCTGTATTATAAGAACTTTGCGACACAGAATTAATTACACCTCTATACTAAATAATAAGAAGAAATCTTCATATTTCTACCAAGAAATAGAAAATAAATTCAGATATGTGGAAAAGTGGATAAGAATGGGGATAAGTGAGCTAAGACAATACCCCGATTCATCTTACTTATTAAAGAACGACTAAAGCAAAAATTTAGTGACAGGGAAAGAGGTGAGGATTAAAGAAATTGTTTATTGCTCACTTTGCTGATAGCTGTTAATGTCGGCGATAAGTCTAATGATTTATACGATTCAATCCACTTCTTTGCAGTTCTTTACCTATTCTTTCCCTAGTTAGACCTCCAAAAATTCCTGCAATTGAACTTCCGTAGAACATCCTGTATCCCTTTTCGGCGATTCGTCATATATACTTTTATACATATATAACTATTCATGCCTGATAGGTAAAATGTTTGGGAATTCCTGCCTGTTATTCTTATGGGTTAGGTTCTTTAGTCTTGATTTTTTTTATCAACAACCAAAGAACCATGGCAAAACTCAATTCCCCGTTTCCTTGGGTAGGCGGAAAGCGCTTGCTCCGTAATCATATCATTTCCCTTATTCCTGAACACCGATGCTTTATCGAAGCATTTGCCGGTGGTGCTTGGGTGTATTGGGGAAAGGAACCTTCAAAAGTAGAAGTCATTAATGATATTAATGGCGATCTCGTGAATCTTTATAAACAGATTCAGGATAATCCCACCGACTTCTATGATCACCTTTGGTGGCTGCTTAATAGCCGGGATGAGTATTACAGGCTGCTGAAATTACTTAAAAGCAATCCGAAGGATATTTCTGATGTGGAACGAGCCGTGTATTACTTCTTTGTCATTAAATGCGCCTTCGGAGGACGGTTTGGATCAGGGTATGCTTTCAGCCGTCGTGTGCCCCCCAGAACTGCCGTTCAGCATGATACCATCATTGACTTATCAGAAAGACTTAAGCATACCTATATCGAAAACCTTCCCTTCGAGCGGCTCATAAAGAACTACGATTCCGAGGAGTCCTTTTTCTATTGCGATCCGCCATACGTTGTGGCAGATGGTACGGATTATTATCAGTTCGTATTTACGGAGGAAATGCACGTGAAGCTTCGGGATCAACTGGCAGGGATTCAGGGGAAGTTCTTATTGAGTTATGATGACGTTCCGATGATCAGAAAGCTCTATAAGGGCTTTAAGATCGAAAAGACGGAGCCTGTTCGATATACCTTGGGTAAGAAGCCTTTCTATAAGCATGAACTACTGATCCGTAATTATTAGAAGCATTCGGCATTTTGCCTCAATTATTATTGTTGATCTTCAGTATGGAAAATGAAAACCAGAAGATAAATATTAAAGGTGTAATCGAGAACTCTGAGGCTCTCTATCCCAATGAGAGAGATTTTCTTCGAAACACCGTATATATCTCCGCTCTGACTTTTGATGTTTATTTAACAGGCTCCGATCCAAAAATATGGCGGCGATTCGTAACGAAGAATGATATTACGTTACACGAGTTTCATCTGCTATTGAAGATCGTCATGGGCTGGCAGGATGAGGATGGGCATATCTATGAATTTGACGTTCACGGATTGCGATTCGAAGAGCCTGACGAAGAGGGATATGAAGGAAATCCATTGAATATTCCGCTTGATTCAACTACAGTAAAGCTTGCTCAGATTGTCAATTCGGCAAGAGAGAAATTTTATTACCGGTATGATCGGGGAGATGACTGGTATCATGAAATTTCCATCGTTAGTATTTTGCCTCTTGAAAAGAACATGGTCTATCCACAATGTATTGGGGGAGAAGGCGCATGTCCGCCGGAGAATATCGGAGGGATCGAGTCCTATTACGATATGCTCTCAGATCTCAAGAAAGGCGGTAAAAAAGCGAAAGAGATTACAGAGTGGTTAGAGGAATGCGGATATAAGAATTTTGATCCGCTGCATTTCGATATTGAAGAAATAAATATAAAACTCCGACAAACAGAAAAGAGCTAAATCTATAATATAAAACTCCTTCATTACACTTGATATTATACCTTTTTATCAAGGTAAATATCAAGAAGATGATCGAGAGCATATTTCTTCAGTTTGGCTCTGACCTTTTTCCATGAATTGTCAGACATCCAAAAAAGAGCATGCATCGTCTCATTGATTATGTACCTTCCTTCTGCTCTTGCTAATTTCTTTGCTTTCTTCTCTTTGAGTAGGAAATCGGCAGTCTGCAAATGTTCGATTGCAAGTTTAAATTCCGGTCCGGGTTTTGTTGCCATTGTTATTTACCGATAAGCAGGGTTAAGAGTGCAGCGAGAATTTCATTCCGTAGATCATTAAGTTCGCGTCTGGAAGCATCCATCACAAGGATTTGGAAATTTGTCTGACCGTAAAAATCTCTTCCTTCCTGATAGAAATTGATATTATAAACGTCATCTTTTTCTACCGCTTTAATCGTCTTTTCAAGTTTTGCCTTCATTATCTTTCCTGGCAAAACCGGAGTTGTTATTTGTACGTCAATCATGTTATTTATCCCCTTAAGCATATGAGTCTTTTAGGCTCGTTAATTACAGCCCACACAACAAAGGGGTGCCCTGTCCG
>JANYLL010000292.1 GCA_025357895.1 Ignavibacteriota bacterium | reverse complement strand
GGATTACAGGCAAGCGCCATCGCGATCTGGGAGTTATTGCTGAAACTGCGGATAAAGTCGCCGTCATGTATGCTTCTCATATCGTCGAATATTCTATTGCTGATGAAATCTATTACAATCCGCTGCATCCATATACTGTAGGGTTGTTAGGGTCTATTCCAAAACTCAATATTGAATCCGATAGATTGATGACGATCGAGGGTACGGTTCCGGTGCCGACGAATTATCCTCCCGGATGTAACTATGCTGCTCGCTGCCCTTATGCAACACCACTATGCATATCCGATGAACCTTTGCTAATTGAGCATGAAACCGGTCACTGGGCTGCTTGCCATCACTGGGATGAAGTGAAGATCAAGAGACCGGAGCACTTGGTCGAGGCGTAAGACGTATTCAAGATAAGTAATCACATCTATGATTACTTATCTTGCTACCGCAACATTCGAAATGGCATCTTGAAATAGCCGACCATCAGGCAAAAGCAAAATTTAGCATCCGATACACTAACTTGGCAACAAGATATGTTGCATGCTTTTGCTTCGGATCCGGAGATAATTCCACGACATCGAAGCCGATAATTTTCTTCCCTGCTTTTTTTAATTCGCGGAATATTCCCATTGTTTCATTCCAGAGAAATCCATCTGGCTCGGGAGTGCCAGTTGTGGGCATAATTGAAGGATCAAAATAATCTACGTCGAAAGTTACATAGATTTCATTTGTTGGCAACGTACTTGCAATACTTTCCTGCCAATTTTTTCCGTGTTTGCCTCTGCGGATATTTGAAGCATAGAAAGTATTTACTCCTGAAGTTTTTGCAAAATCAAATTCCTGTTTGCATTGTGCTCTAATTCCTACTTGCACGACTCGTTTCATAGGGAAACTCACTTCATCGGCTACTCGCATCATAAAGCAGGCATGACTATACGGAGTCCCAGAATAACTTTCGCGCAGATCAGAATGTGCATCAAAATGTAAGATGGACATATTCGGATATTCCAAAAAATGCGCAGCGATAGGCGCTGTTGAGATCGTATGCTCTCCTCCTAAGGTGACAACGAACTTCCCTGCTTCTATCTCGCGCTTCACAGCGGCTTGCAGCAGTCTTAATGCCGGTCTGCCGGAGAGTTTACCATAACTGATGGGTGGTAGTGTTGTAATCCCGTGTTCAAAGCAAAGCTCACGAAAAAATTCGTCATCTAAAAACTCTACGAACTGCGAAGCCTTGATTATTGCTGCCGGAGCTTTGCCTGTACCGCCGCCATAACTTGTCGTTTTCTCATATGGTGCAGAGAGGATCACAATCTTGCTTTTCTCGTAGTCTGATACTTCAGCCGGAAGCCCCAGGAAGTTAGACGATGTTGGTAGAACTTTGCGAACTATTTTTTTTTGCATATTATGGATGCCATGTTTTACTACAACAGTCGAATTGTATAACAAACAAAAAGAAGGGTCAGGCAATGCCTGACCCCTACAAAAACAAATTAAATCCAATCGACTATTTCGCAAGCACCATACGTTTTGTCTGGCTGTATGTGCCGGCTTTCATTGTATAGAAATATGTGCCGGAAGGGAGGTTATCCCCATTGAATGTCACCTGATTCTCACCTGCCGGTTCATTGGCATCCAAGATCGAAGCAACTTCAAGTCCGAGCGCATTATAAAGCTTGATCGAAACCTTCTCCTCTTTTTCAAGTGAGTATTTGATCACCGTTGAAGGATTAAAAGGATTCGGAAAGTTTTGGGCAAGGTCATTACCCTTAAGCTTAATATCATTAACACCCGCAAGCTGGTCATTTACAAGAGCAGAGATGAAGAAATTCTGATAGAAAGGTGTTCCGCCGGGTCTGGTGATACCAGACCAGTACAGAATATATGGGAAACCAGATGCCAATCCGCGCTGAACAGCAGTGTCAACTGCTGTAGGAGAATCAAGAGAATCACCAAAAATTCCAATAACTTGTTGACTTGCAAGATCCGTGGAAAAATCGTATGGAGTACTAACAGTTATAAAAAAAGCTCTGCCGACTTTTTTATGCTTCATTTTGACAGTAACAAATTGCAATGTTCCCGGAGTTAAGGCAGATAGATCGTCGTAACTTACAGAAGTCGAATCGATCAAGGTTCCAGGGAAAGGAAGTTTGTTCTGAGTACTAATGGTTTGTGTGTATGCCGCAATTATTAAACGAAATCTATTTGCACCTGATGTTAAAGCGCCTGTTGGAATTCCTATGCCGACCTGAACACTATCAAGATAGGTATTAGTCGTATATGGAGAAGTAAAACGCTGA
>JANYLL010000264.1 GCA_025357895.1 Ignavibacteriota bacterium | reverse complement strand
TACATCAATCCCTCGGATACAAGACACCGTTCACATGTTACCAAATCGCAGCATGAGTTCATTCTAAACCAACGTAACTACCAACAAAAACTGTCCTATAGATGGGGGGCACCATAGTCCTTCGTCATTTGTATGAGCGATGCGTTGAGATATGTTACAATATCCTTGAGTTTTAGTCGCAAATACCATTCTGCTAAATTCATTAAATCCCATATCATAATCAATCCATGTTTGTCCACCATTCGTAGTAGAAGAAATCCAAACATTGTTTCCACCGTGATTAATAGGACTTGTAGACCAGCCATGAAGTGGATCAATGAATTGCAAAAATGCTCTACCATCAGCAGTTGAATCCCAATGATTACCACCGTCAGTAGTATAGAATACTCCCAGCCAACCTATGAGGGAATTAAGAAATTGAATTCGTGGATAAATTACTGGTGCTCCATTGCTTGGACGCTGTTTATACCAACCTTGCGTTGGAACATCAAGACTTTTTTGTGCATACTCTTGAGCAAGTGTAAGGGTTGCAAAGAATGCGAGAAATGCGAAGATGATGAATGATTTCATAATTCCTCCTATGGATGAGTTTGTGAAAGCACTCTCCCAAGAGTCACTTGCTTAATAATGTTATTGTTTCAACACGCTACGGAAGTAAAAGTTACAATATATTCAGGGCAAAACATCCCCCGATATTTTTTCACATCCATAAAAAAAAGCGCGCCACTTTCGTGACGCGCTTTTTCCCTTGATCACGCTCATTCGCGTGACCTATGAACATTATTACTTCGAGAGAACCAAAACTTTTGATAATCGTGTCGCTCCGCTTTCAAGAGTATATACGTACGTTCCGCTTGATAGTTGTGATGCATCGAAAGTGACCGAGTGATCGCCTTCGGAAACAGCACCGCTTACCAGCGTCTTAACGATATTCCCCTTCATATCACTGAGCGTGATCTTTATTACAGATTCTTTTGGAAGCTGATAATTAAATGTTGTTGAATTCGTGAACGGATTCGGATAGTTCTGCTTCAGCGAGAACCCATCAGCGCTCACAGTCGGTGCAACTGAATTTACAACTCCTTCACCTGAAAGATTGATGACCACTACGGTATCCTGACAAGGTCCGGCATTCGGGAATGTCAGTTCTGCAGTTGCTGCTCCAATAGCTTTTGGCGAGAATTTTACCTTCACAATTCCTGATCCACCGGCAGGAATCGAAGAAGGTGTCACAGAAATAACAGAATAGACATCAGATGGAGCGAGCATTGCAGTACCCGGCGTCCAATCGTAATTACCATTATTCGTGATCGTAATATCGAATGTGTTCGATGCACCGACTCCTGTTTGAGGAACATTAGGTGTTTGTTCTGCCAATGCTGCACAAGCTCCGACACCGGAGAGGGGAATATCCATATCCGCAACATTCGATGCTCTGACGAGCAAGTTGCCATTTTTCACGCCGACCGATGTCGGATTGAAAAGAATTTGATACGTTGTTGTGCCGCCCGGAGGAATTGATCCGGAGATGCCGCCTGAAGGGGTGAGAATGCTATAACCATCCCCCGTTACTAGCGCAGTGTATGTTGCTGCAACATCACCACAATTGGTAACAACGACAGATTGCGTATCAAGATTATTTTTTACAACCTTTAGTGTATTAAAAAGTGTAAGCGGCGCCGGAGATGCGCAGGCGATCTGTCCGAAAACTGCCAGTGGAATTGTTCCGATTAAGGTACGATCGTTTGTTTTAGCATTGATCGTTAGCATTGCCAAACGCAAGCCACGAATATCCGGAGTGGCGCAGAGATTTACTAAAACCCAGCTTTGCGCCGGGATAGTAAGCGGAAATGATACACCTGATAAAGCGAAATCAGATGCCTGAGCACCGGATATGGTTGCATTGGTTATCGTCAAGTCGGCTTGCCCGGTATTACGGATAGTATCCATACGGCAAACCTGTTTACCGACAATTGCGGAATCAATACCTCCCGAGCCACTGATACCAATAGAGAGTTTTCCGAATGGCACGCCTGTACCTGAAATATCAACGGTAAGTGTTCCGGTATCCTGACGAGGTGTATCGAATGTTCTCGGGATGTTCGTTACAAGGGTATAGCGTGCCTGACGGAATCCCTGTTGTTTCGGCGTAAAGCAGATGGATACGATCTTTGAATGATCGGGCGGAATGATCGATTGCTCCGCGTTCAGACCGGATAAAACGAAATCTCCGTCATTGCTTGAAAGATAGTTTGTCCGAATAATGAGTGTGTCGCTGCCCGGATTAAAGATCGTAATATTTTTACATACCGTCTCTCCGATACCGACCGAATCAAAACGTAAGATAGCCGGCGTAAGTGTTATTCTAGGAAGAGTACCAACCCCGAAAAGATCAACTGGTAGGGGAGTATTCCCAGCGTTGCTAAGAATAAAGAGTTTGGCAGGATCCGCTCCCTCACGCTGCGGAATAAATTTTACACTTAGTGTGTCGGTTTGCCCGGCAGGAATTGGGTTAGGCAAGCGTGAAATTATATACTGGTTTGGGTTATCTCCGCCAATATAACTTGCCGAATCAATAATCAAATTCCCTGATCCGATATTTTTTACGAGGAGCGATTGCTGCAATGTATCTCCGAGTCTGGTATGAGTTGCCCTGAACATCTTCGTGGAAGTGTTTTTTGATCCGATCGGATCGATCTCGATCAGAGGCTGAGAGCCAATTCCGCTAAGAGATATGTCAATAACTGGTAAGTTATCAGAATTATCGGTGATGTGTAAATTTGCCTCCAGCGAAGCATTAGCAAGCGGAACAAAGATCAAGCAAATATTTGCACTTCCGTTAGCAGGTATTACGGATGGAAGCGCGCCGGAGAATTGATAATCGGCTGCTGCAATTCCGGTAATAGATATTTGTTTAAGAGGGACATCCGCAGAACTTAAATTTGTGAGTGTTACACATTGCTTCGTTGACTGCTTGCCCACAAGAACGGTACCAAAATCGAGACTTAGAGGTGAATAGGTAATGTTTTGTGGTAAAGAACCGGTGATGACAACATTATCGATTCCAAAATTTCCTCCGCCATAACAAACACCTGATCCATCAGGGGTGAAAGTGATCTGCATATTGGAAGTTACCGATGAAGCCGGAATGGTGTAGGTCAGATGTTTCCATAAGCTTGGGTCGGTAAGGGGATCATAATAATAGTAGCCGCTTCCGCTGTTATCGAATGTGTAATCCGCATTCGAATTGAGTTGGGCGAGTTGAACATTACCGTCGGTTCCGCTTACATAGATGGATACCGTATTGGTGCCATAATACAGGTCATAATAATTTCTTTCCCACCAATAATCCAGGTCGAGTTTAACCTTTGCTCCTGCACCGCTAAATGCCGAAGCATCGATCATCGGAGAATAGAGATTCTCGGAACCGCAATTGTTGTACATATCAAACATTGCAGAGCCGTTGTACCCTCCGTCACCGGCACCTTTATCAATGCCGTAGGAAGAACCGTACCAATAGCCATAGCCGTCGACACTCCAGTTCGAAGGCGGAAAAGTACCATCTGTATTTATCGAATTGAAATCTTCGCTCAGCAAAACCGATGTTACTTTTGCGCTCGAAGTGGAGGCAGGTAATGAAAGAACCGTAAATAAAAGACAGCCCAACGCTATCGTCATGAGAAATCGTATCGTTGTTTTCATATTTTTAAACATTATGTATTAAATGGAACACCTATGCAATCTCAGACCAAAGCGAATAACACCGGGGGTGTGGTGCAATCTCCTTAGACGGTAAGTGGAACGGAAAAAATTCCACAAGATAAACATATAAGCAAACATGTCAACCCAACAAGCGTATAGATGCTGAAGGAAGAAGAAGGTTTCATGCATGTGGATAACTTTTTTATCGGGGCAAAACCGTTAAAAAAAAGCTATAGAACGACCTTTCTTGATATAATTCAGCAACTTCACATTCCATAAACAACTTTGAAGGTACAAAGTTACATGGGAACCCATATTTTTTTTATTATTAATGAAATGGTAATACGGCACGATGCTCAGTGGCGTTGGAATTAGTAAAAAAAAGCGCGCCATTTGCATGGCACGCTGTTTCCCTTGATCATTATGAACATTATTACTTCGAGTTCCGATGATTATAACCGTTGAGGTAAAATAAAAGTTACATGGGAACCCATATATTTTCATACAGCGCAGTAAAATATTAAAAGCAGATTTTTTGACTTACGTGAATTGTAATGAGGTATTTTTGTAATCCTAAGTATAAACTACAAACTAATGCCACCTAAAAAACCATCGTCGATAGATATCGAATCCGCTCTTTCAGAAAAGCGCGTCTTCAAGCCTTCCAGAAAATTCAGCGCCGCAGCGAGCATCGGATCGCTTGATGAATATGATAAGCTTTATAAAGCAAGTATTAAAGATCCTGCCAAATTTTTTGCGAAGCAGGCTGAAGAATTGCACTGGTTTAGGAAATGGAAAAAGGTCATGCAGTGGAAGGCGCCTTTCGCGCAGTGGTTTATCGGAGGAAAGATCAATGCAAGCTATAACT
>JANYLL010000259.1 GCA_025357895.1 Ignavibacteriota bacterium | reverse complement strand
CAACGGACCTGGCGTTGGTTTTCAATTTATGTGGAGACCCGAGGAATGGCTCTCCTTTGTTACAAACAATTACTATGGAACCGATACGCAGGATAAACCCGAGCGTATTCGCATTCATACCGATAATAGTATACAAGCAAGATACTACAATCAGCCTGGAAGTTTTATTCACCGCGCAGCATTCTCTCTGACCGGTGATCTTGGATTTGAAAAAGGTGAAGGCGTATCCGGTTTAAGCGGCGGTGCGGAAGGACCTAAACAATTCTTTAACAGCTGGATGATCTACCATCGCCTATGGATGGCAAACGATCATATCGGTTGGACGTTTGGCGGAGGATATATGAATAATCCGGGAAGATATCTTGTACTGCTTCCTACAGGCGATGCAGGTCCGAGCGGTACACATCCTTTTTCTGCTAATCCGGGAGATCAATTTCACGGTTGGGATATTTCGACAACGCTTGATTGGATGCCTCAGGAAAATATCACATGGCGAGTTGAAGTTGTCCATCGCGAAACAGACGTTCCATATTTTTCTGGACCTGGAGGAGTTACTTCCCCCGATGGCTTTACAACAACTCCTTTGCCTCCGGATTGGAAACCCGATCTGGTCAAATCGGAAACGCGACTGATCGGCGCGTTGCTTGTTAGGTTCTGATGGATACTTTGACCGTATTTGGTTTTGCGTCTATCAGTGTTATGCTGATTGCCTATATCTTTGAAACCCGTTCAACGATCTGGCATTTCATTTTCGCAACAGCTTGTGTTTCATCATCTGTTTACAGATGGTTCGCCGGCACAATTCCATTTGGAATTGTCGAAATAATCTGAGCTATTTTCGCATATAGAAAATGGTGGGTCGCCAAGCAAAAGTTTAGAAGTGATAACTAAAACTCACCGCCGGTACAATTGGAAAGTTCGGCACATTGAAAACATATTCGCCCAATGTAGGAGTATTTTGTACTGCGCCTGCTTTGTAAAGTGAGAACGCAACGCCGACATCTACCGTCAGATTGTTATCAAAATAACGAATTGAAATAAGAACAGGTACGATCTCAAAATTAGAAATAAAGAAAAATTCTATGCCGAGCTTCAAATTTTCTCCCACCCTTTGTGCGCCCTGAACAATGAAGAGAACGTCGTTTTTTATATTCTGATGCACAACAGAATCTTTCACATCTGTTCTGTCATACGTATATCCTCCGAATAATGTCAGTTGCGATTCCCAATTACCGTAAGTAAGTGCTCCGTATCCCAAAGCGAGACGCGTGGTCTTTACAACTTGCGAATACATCCCTTGCCCGCCTACTGAAATATGCCAAAATTCGGAGGAGTACGGCGTAAATTTTGCTCCGCCGGTGGCAACAATAATATTGTTTTTCAGAGGCAGAAACACACCTCCGAGGTTCATCGAAAGCCAATCGGTCGGTCCGTAATTAATCTGCAATCCGCCAAAGAGATAATCCGAAAGAAAATTATTGTCTTTTCCAAAAGCGATTCCATTTGGCGTAATAAATCCCTGCGATGCCATCGGATCTTTTACGCTTAGATACGACGGTGTCAAAAATTCCTTGCGTCTGTCGTTATTGCCTGAATAATTATCAACGTAGGAAAGATCGGGATATGTAAAATATAATTCTCCCCATTCTGTTGAAAGAATAATGTGTGCTGTATCATCAAAGAGATATCGGTTACCATAGAAGACATCAAGTTTCTCAGTATGAACGACAGATTGTGTTTCTAATTTTGAATTTGAAAGTTGCTGCGTGAGATGATATTTCTCGACATCGATAGAATTATTGAGTGCCTTTTTTCTCATATCGTCACGCATTACAAAATTGAAACGGTAATCCACGGCATAGTAAATATCTTTTAAAGGTATTTCCAGCCGGCCGTAACGTGTTTGGAAAAGAATTCGGTCAGGAAGCGGTTTTGTCAGGACGATTCCGTAAAATTGTGACGAATCCTTCATGGCAAGCTTGACGAGATAATCCCGTGCCAGGTCTCCCGGGCGCATCGTCTGAGCATCAAGAATATGTGTAAATAAAAAAAATGATATTGCTATGAGTATCTTTGCGAGGAATCGCGCAGCGACGACGAAGCAATCCCCTGAGGTTTCTAGAAATGATTCTCGATAAACCTGAAAGGGATTGCTTCGTCGGGCTAAAGCCCTCCTCGCAATGACAAGTATATTATTTTCCATTCTTAATTCTATCGGGATTATTAATTACAAAATCTTTCCAACTTTTCGAACTCTTCGCACCGCTTCCCCGCCGCAAGGCATGAGTGATGGCAATTGCCAGCGCATCATACGCATCGGCAAGTTTCCTGTCATGCTCGGGTAAGTTAAGCAGGCGACATACCATAAACTCCACCTGGCTTTTATCGGCATTCCCATTTCCTGTAACGGCTTTCTTAATAACACGCGGTGCGTACTCCCCAATTTCCAACTCAGCAAGTTGTGCCGCCACTAAAGCAACACCTCGCGCCTGTCCAAGTTTCATGGCAGACTGTGCATTCTTATCATAGAACGCCGTCTCAATTGCAAATTCATCGGGCTTTTCACGCCTGATCACGGCTTGTAATCTCGTAAAGATCGTTTCCAGCCGCCTCGGCATCGAAGAAATTTTTTTCGATTCGATCGTACCGAATTCCACAGCACGAAACGCCCCATGCGTTTTGCCCGTCACTTCAATGACTCCATATCCGGTAACCAAGGTTCCGGGATCTACTCCGAGAATGATCATAGTTATGCAAAGTTACGAAGTTCTGCCGTAACTTTGCATTTTATATCTTGACATAATATCTTCGTTTGGTGTTATCAGAAAATATGAAGCTTATTAATTATCTAAAACCTGAATATATTGCTGTCGAGCTAACTGCCGATTCCAAGGAAGAGCTTTTGACTAAAATGGTCGATCTCGCTTCAAAGAATCCGCATGTCCTCGACAAAGATAAAGTCCGTAATGCGATCTTAGAGCGCGAACGTATCATGTCCACCGGCGTCGGTAAGGGCTTTGCCATTCCTCATGGAAAGACTGATGCAGTTAATGATATTGTACTAGCCTTTGCGACAACGGCTGAGCCAGTTGATTATGCTGCGATGGATAATGAGCCGGTACGGCTTGTGCTCTTGCTTGTCAGCCGCGATAGCGACGTCGGCAGCCGGCTGCGCCTTCTCTCACGCGCTTCAAAAGTCATGAACTCGGATGCAGCACGTAAATCGCTGATCGAAGCAAAAACCGCCGATGAAATCCTTTCCATTTTCACCGCCGAAGAAGAGAGGATCGGTGACTGATGGTGATGGATCTGAAAGCTCCGCGCGGTACGAAAGATATTCTTCCTCCGGAGTCTCATCTCTGGAAAGAGATCGAACGAACTGTTGATGAAGTGGGCTTACTCTTTGGTTACGAAGAGATCCGAACTCCAATGTTCGAGCAGGTCTCGCTATTTAAACGCTCCGTCGGAGAAGAAACCGATATTGTTTCCAAAGAGATGTACCTCTTTACAGATAAAGGCGGGGAAGAAATGGCGCTTCGTCCCGAATTGACAGCGTCAGTAGTCCGGGCTGCAATTGAACATAATCTTGTCACGAAGCAAGCATCGAGCTCCCGACTCTATTATAACAGCGCTCCAATGTTCCGTTATGAGCGTCCGCAGATGGGACGCCAACGGCAATTTCATCAGTTCGGAATCGAATTGCTCGGTTCATTATCCCCGCTTGCCGATCTTCAGGTTATTGAATTTGCTCTTGCTGTCTATCAAAAACTTGGCTTTGCGAATTTCCACTTAAAACTTAATACACTTGGTAATCAATCTTCGCGTGAAAAATGGCGCGAAGAACTTGTGAAATATCTTCGTTCAAATCTTGATGCTCTTTCTGAAGATAGCAAGCGGAGACTTGAAACAAATCCACTTCGCATTCTTGATTCAAAGAATCCCTGTGATACTACTATTATCGGCGGTGCTCCGAATATTATTGATTATCTCGATGAAGCTGATGCCTCACATTTCGATGAAGTAAAATCACTTCTCACTTCAGCGCAAATTTCATATTCTCTCGAACCGCATTTAGTCCGAGGGCTCGATTATTATAACCGCACCGTATTCGAACTTACTTCCACCGATCTCGGATCGCAGGATGCTCTTTGCGGCGGCGGAAGATACGACACGCTCATCGAAAAACTTGGTGGACCTCCGACGCCTGCCGTAGGATTCGCTGCCGGCGTCGAGCGGCTTGTTCTTGTCCTTATGAAGCTTCGGTCCGGCGAAATCCCAAAGTCTAAATCCGATGTATACATCGTTATCGCTGATAAAGCAGGGAGAGAAGTGGGAATTTCCATCGCCTCGGATCTTAGAAAAGCGGGATTTAGCGTTATTTACGACCTTTTAGACCGTTCAGTCAAAGCCCAGATGCGAGAAGCGGGTAAATCGGGAACTCGCTTTGTTTTACTACTTGGAAGTGACGAACTTGCTGCCGCAGAGATCACCCTAAAAAGGATGAATACCGGAGCACAAGAGAGAATTCCGCGAGGAAATCTTCTCGGTCTCCTCCAAAATTCGTAATTTTGTGAGAATTAAAAATTATCTCAATTTTTAATTTTTAATTTTACATTTTTAATTATTTTTATGGAGCCGCTACCACCTGTCAAAGAAGTCGAATATCGCTGCGTGATCAACAAAGCATTCGATGAAATATCCGGAATGGAATATACAACCTTCAGCTTTGAAACAGCGAAGGAATTTTCCAGCTTCCGCTATGAGATCGCTGTCCGCTACAAACTTGAACCGGGCAAGATCGTCTTCCGCGTACTTGGTATGACGGCGACGAGAATGATGATGCCTTCATTCGGATCAGCGAAATCCGTCCTGAAAGTACCGCACCTTCCGTACGGAGCATATCTCGTAACCTTTATCAAGAGCGACGGATCGGAAACTGAATTCATGCTCGAATTTACGAAAAAAGGTACGCACATCTTAAAACCTATTCCGCGCAAACGCTTTATCGATCTGATCATTGATCCTCACGCTGCCCTGCAAGGCGGGAAGTTACTTTCGACTATCACGAAGCTTATCTCCGAGCCGCTTGTGCCACGCACCATTCAGAAGCGTTTGCCAGTTCCGCCGACTCCGGAAGAACTGGAGATTCTCAATTCGCTGAAATCCGAAACACCGGAAGAGCGCGACGCACGCGAAGAGATGGAGCTTTTTGGCGGCAAGAAAAAACTTTCGAAAAAAGAACTTGCAGAATCCGAAAAAGAACTTCGCAAACTCGGCGATAAACCTGCCGCCGCAACAAAAAAAACCGGTGCCAAAGTAAAAAAGAACGGAGCTAAATCAAAAGTAAAGCCCGTTCCTAAAAAAGCCGCAAAACCTGCTAAGAAAACATCCCCAAAACCGAAGCCAAAAGCAAAACCGGCAAAAAAAGCAAAGAAGAAAAAATAATTATCTCGCAATAAGGAGTTAATCCAATAGGGCGGACTTCAGTCCGCCTTTTTTTTGTACAAGTTGTAAATAATAAATTAAATAACTCCTTATTGTTCCGAAGCTTTTAAATGTGGGCTGAAAGAATATTGAATAATGACAGATCCGAATAAAAAAACCGATGAGCAAAACATGCGCGAGGCTCTTATGCTTGCAGCGCACGGTCGCGGCTATGTCAGTCCGAATCCGCTGGTTGGCTGTATAATCGTTGATAAAAATAATAAAGTCATCGGAAAAGGCTGGCATAAAAAATTCGGAGAAGCTCATGCCGAAGTGAATGCCATCCGAGACGCAGAAAAAAATGGGCATATTGTAGCTGGCGCAACGGTCTACGTAAATCTAGAGCCATGCTCACATCAAGGAAAAACTTCGGCATGCGCTGATCTCCTGATCGAAAAAAATATAGCACGATGTGTGATCGGTATACGAGATCCTTATTCACTTGTTGATGGAAAAGGCATCGAAAAATTAAATGCTGCGGGAATAAAAATTACCGAAGGAATACTTGAAGCGCAGGCTTTTGACCTTAATAAATTTTTTATTAAATTTGTCAGGACAAATTCTCCATACATAACCTTGAAGCTTGGCATGAGCCTCGACGGAAAAACCGCATTAAAATCCGGAATATCGAAATGGATAACATCAGAGTCTTCGCGCAAAGCCGTACATAATATGCGTGCTGAGTATGACGCTGTGCTCGTTGCAAGCGCAACCGTTCTTGCC
This sequence comes from Ignavibacteriota bacterium, assembly GCA_025357895.1. Classification (GTDB taxonomy): domain Bacteria; phylum Bacteroidota; class Ignavibacteria; order Palsa-1295; family Palsa-1295; genus PALSA-1296. The sequence goes on along the minus strand of JANYLL010000259.1, from coordinate 3,437 downwards.
GATAACCCTGAGCTGACTGTTAGAATGGTTGAAGGGCGATCGCCGAGGCGCATCATTTTAGATGCAAATTTGCGTGTTCCGGAAACTGCGAAGGTTTATTCAGATGAAAATGCAGCACAGACAATCGTGATCGCAACAGAGCAAACACTTAAAGAAAAATCTGAAATCCGTACATTACTTTCTTCACGAGGCATCACGTTCATTGCGGCAAGTGCGTTAAATAATCAATTTATTTTAAAAGATGTTTTTGCCAAACTTGGCAGAATGGATATAGCAAGTGTACTTGTCGAACCGGGACCGACGCTTGCCACTGTGCTCCTGCAGGAAAAGCTCTTCGATGAGCTGGTGCTTTTTGTTGCTCCAATTTTGTTAGGTGGTGATGCAAGATCGGCATTCGGCGATCTGCATCTGAAGAATTTTCAGCAAGTACATAGATTACAGATGCTATTGCATGAAGCAGTTGAAGACTCGGAGGATCTGAAAATTGTGTATCGTAGTAAGGATCTTTCTCCGGTAGGCACAAGGCTTTAGCCCGCGTGAATCATACACCACGAACAGCATACGCGGGCTAAAGCCCGGCGCCTACCGACAGGGTTGATATAAAAAAATTATTTTCTCTCATAACATAAATGCTAATTTCAATGACGGGCTTCGGCAGAGGCGAAGCCACAAGTGCTACGGATAAAGGCGGCTTGACTGCAACAGCAGAAGTGCGCAGTGTGAACTCCCGCTTTCTCGAAACCTCGGTACGTCTCCCCCGCACGATGAGCGAACGGGAATTCGAAGTGCGCGAACTTGTCCGCAAATCGCTTGAGCGCGGCAAGATCAATATTAATGTAACGATAACGCGCGGTGAAACTGCGGCAACCGTTCCGCTTGAAGTCAATGAGCCGCTTGCAAAAGGATATTTTGTTCTTCTCGATAGACTTCGCACCGTTACGGGTATGACGGCAGAGATCACGCTTCGCGATCTAACAGGATTCAGCGATATATTTTTATCGGATGCTGCCAACGCCGACGCCGCAACTTCCGAATGGAAACTTGCGCAGGAAGCCGTTAGTAAATCTTTGGAAGCGCTTCATATCATGCGCAAACAGGAAGGCTCGGAGTTAGAGAAAGATCTGCGGATGCGGATTGCTAATCTCGATGAAAAAGTCGCAACGGTTGAAAAACTTTCGACCGGAACTGCTGAAGCGGAATTTGCTAAATTAAAGCAGCGTGTGCTTGAACTGACACAGGACATTAACGTTATCAGCAAAGACAGGCTTGATATGGAGATTGCCCTCATTGCCGAGAGGCTTGATATAACCGAGGAGATCGTCCGTTTCCGCTCGCATATTAAATTTTTCCTCGAAGCATTAGCAGCTCCGGAACCAGCCGGGCGAAAACTGAATTTCTTAATACAGGAGATGAACCGCGAGATCAATACGATGGGCTCGAAGACGAATGATCCCCAAGTATCGCATATCGTCGTCGGCGCAAAAGAAGAAATGGAAAAGATCAGAGAACAAATTCAGAATGTGGAATAGATGAAGGCTTCAACATTGCTTATATTTCTAGCTATCGTTAGGTCGTTGGCTGCTCAACAAACCTCGGTTCAAGGTACTTGGAATACCGCAATAGTAGGACGCGATACAACCTTAGATACCTTTGTTACAGAGATCATTCCTGACTCAGTTGCGCGAACGTACGGAACGAATTACGTTCTCAAGATGTCAAGTGAATATATCTTCGGAACACTGATAGCGAGGATCGTTAAAGAAGAAATAAACTCTTTTCCTATCGGGGAGCGTACTTCAGCTATCGGTAAGATTTTTCTTGAACGACCGTACATTGAAAAATCGCTTGAAACAAATCTTAATGAAACTGAGACTGTCTGCAATTTTACCGGATTCGATTGTGTCACTTTTTTCGAAACGTCCTGGGCGCTGGCAACCACAATAAAAACTTCCTACGCTCATTCCTATTCTGATTATCTTAAGGTATTGACAAACCACCGCTATCGCAATGGCATCCGCAATGGATTCGACTCCCGTCTGCATTATACTTCAGATTATTTTTATGATAACACTCAGCGCGGGAATTTAAAAGAGATGACGAAGATCATCGGAGGGAAAGATGCAAAAAAAGAAAAAAAGCATATTAATTTCATGACGATGCATCCGAGCCTCTATGCGCAGATGGCAAACGATCCCTTCATGTTTGTAAAGATGGATTCAGTAGAAGAAAGAATAAATCGGCGCGGCGGATTTTATTACATTCCGAAAGAAGATGTTGAAGACATTGAAAGCGGTATTCAAACCGGCGATCTGATCGGCATCACGACAAGCGTACCGGGAATTGATTGTTCACATACAGGAATTGCGATCAAAGAAAAAGATGGAAGAATTCATTTCATGCATGCAAGTTCTGCGATACATAAAGTGATCATCAGCCAAGTGCCGCTTGCGGAATACCTTGCAGGGAATGCAAAACAGACGGGGATAATGATCTATAGGCCGGTTGAGCCATATTCTAAGTCATTCTGAACGGAGTCAAATATTGAAGCAGCAATATCTGGCGAAGTGAAGAATCCCTTGATGGTTTGTAGAAAGTAACATTCAGCCACTATTCAAGGGATTCTTCGATCCGCCTCGCTCCACTCAGAATGACATTAAAAGAAAAAAGCATTTATGGTAACACGCGAAAACATCGAACACATTGCAAAACTTGCGCGATTGGATTTCTCCGACGGAGAATATGATAAGCTGACGACCGATATGAATAATGTCCTGGGGTATATCGACCAACTCAAAGAATTGGATGTTTCAAACATCGAACCGCTTGAGAATATCAATGAGTCCGTAGAGAAAAATGTTTTCCGCTCCGATGTTTCCGCGCCTTCACTTGCAATTGAAGAAGCGCTAAAAAATGCGCCGAAAGCTGCTGATGGATATTTCCTTGTACCGAAAGTGATTGAAAGGGTGAAGAAGGATAAGGCAGTAGTTGAAGAAGAAGATGATGATTTGTAACTGGGTTGAGAATCCAGTGAAAAGTTTACTTCCCCCTAAACTCCCTCCCCAATTCCTGTGCTACTTCATAACTTGATTCTTTATGTGCTGCCACATTCTTTAATCGCTCTTCTAATTTTTTTGTCCGTTCCAAAGTCCAGAAATCTACACGCAGAAAACTTTCAACTAATTCGATGATGCGTTCGCGCTCTCGCGTAACCCTCTTCTTTATTAATGTATCGGTTTTCAGTAATTGAGCTTTATGCCGTTCGATTTCGGCGAGCACTTCATCAATGCCCTTTGCTTTGCTGGCAACGGTAGAGATAACATCCGGTATCCATTCATCTTCAGCATGGGTGATGCGGAAAGTAAGAATTGTTTTCAGAGCGCGGACAGCCTGCTCTGCTCCTTCGCGATCGCTTTTATTCAGCACAAAAAAATCGGCGA
>JANYLL010000190.1 GCA_025357895.1 Ignavibacteriota bacterium | reverse complement strand
GAAAAGCCTAAAATAAATGAAAAGATGATGTGTTTCATAGATGCTCAAAAATTCGATGATCCATTGGTTTTTCAATGGATCATCAAGAAGTCAAAATCAATCTCATTGGTTCAAGGAAAAACTTGCTACCAAGTAAAAGTTGCACCGGGGCATGGTGAACCACAAGGTTTATCACAGGTTATCGTATACTTAGTCCCAGTATATCCTTCGCACATATAGAATGTAATACAGTTACCGTCTGCAAGCCCTCCTACTGCATATACAGCGATATGCCGTGGACCTTGCCAACTACATAAAGGTCCCATATCACCGCCACTATTGCTGCAACCTACAAGGGCAGGGTAACATCTGCAATCCGCAATTTGATCGGCATTAGTAGTTATTGTAAAATACGTGGGATTCAAGCCAGCGCATTTATCACTACAAATTTTTACCTTGAGACAAAAATTGGGACAATTTTCAATACAATCCCCACCACCGCCGCAGGTACGATATGTAGTATCCAAAGTAACAGTAAAACAAGGTGATGGTGTTACCGTCGGCACTTGAGCAATGGCTGATATCCCGCAAAATAAAGATAGCAACACAAAAGCAGTGCCTGTCAAGAATAGTTTGAGAAACAAAATGTGTTTTTTCATAAAAAAAAGGATGAATACAAAGCAGATAAAATATCAAATCATAATTAAGCCAACTAATGTATGCACATCATAGAGGCGTCATAGATAATACACTTTAACAGAACATTTCGGGTACTTTAAATATTATCTCTCCGGTATTTTCGCAGTTCTTTCATTGCTTCTTTCAATCTTTTTTTAACACCGTCTTCTGACAATTCAAGTTTCACTGCCATTTGTTTTACTGTCAATCCTTCCTCATAATGCATAATCAAAACCTCCTTGCTTTTTAACGTAAGTTGTTCTAACAGCTCTTCGACGAAAAGTTTTGCGATCTCATTTTTCTCAAATGAATTATCTGATAGTTCAGGATAATTTTCTATTGGCTTCGAGTCATCGTCTATCGGCAGAAGTTTTCCTATGCGCCGCAGTTCGTTCAGGATCTTATTTTTCCCTGTGGTGTAAAGAAATGCTTTTCTTGCCGTCGTCGGTAACTCTGCTCCGAGCTTTTCCTCACGTTCATAAAGTTTTGTTACGGCTTCGCCAAAGGCTATGGAAATGTAGCCATCAAGACCTGAAGATGTAAATTTGCGTTCGAGTATTTTTTTCAATATCACCGAACTCCTTGTTGCTATTTTTCACGGTATATATATATATATATATAATAAATAACTTAGAGGGATTTCTTGCTAAGACCTTTAGGATAAACTTAGAAAAAATGAACCCTACTGCTATATCATGGTGCAAATATAATACAATTTTTCTGATCTCTTAGTAATTTTCATTTTATCGCCTTTTTCACGAATCCCCCCGCCCCAGTCAATTTTACTTTCGCTTCGTTTGCATTAAGATCTAATTTTTTCATGACAATTGCTGTCTTCACATGATTATTTGCTGATTTAAGCGTTTCGGCAGCTTCTTCGTACGTGCAGCCTGTGGCAAGCATAATAATTCTTTTTGCGCGCTCGGTGAGTTTTTGGTTAGTGAGCTGCAGATCGACCATCATATTCTCATAGACTTTTCCGAGGCGTACCATCGTCGTCGTCGTGATCATCGTCAGTATCATCTTCTGCGCAACCGCAGATTTCATGCGCGTCGAACCCATCAGCACTTCCGGTCCGACGACAGGACAAATCGATTCGAAAAGATAACTACTATCAATACTTTCCCGCGGATTTGTTGTGATGAGAACCGTGCTTGATTTTAATTCAAACGCTTTTTTTAATGCTCCGAGTACGAAGGGAGTGCGCTTGCTTGCTGCGATTCCGATCACCATATCTTTTGCAGAAACGCGCTGCAATGCTACTTCCAGCCCGCCTCGCGCTTCTTTATCTTCAGCACCCTCCTGCGAACGAAAGACTGCTTCATTGCCGCCGGCGATAATCGCCTGCACCATCGCAACCGGCGTTCCGAAAGTCGGCGGACATTCTGCTGCGTCTATCACGCCTAATCTTCCGCTTGTTCCGGCGCCGACATAAAAAAGTCTGCCTCCATTTTTTAATAGCTCGACAAGTCGTTCACAAACTTTTTCTATGTGCGGAATTTCATTTCGGACAAGTCCGGCAACCTTGGCATCTTCATCGTTAATAAGTTCGAGAACTGAGCGTATGCTCATTTCATCCAAATTCATGGAATTCGGATTGCGCTGCTCTGTTGCAAGCCCGTTTAATTCATCAAATAATATATTATTATCCACAAAAATATAACTTTATATAATTTTTATCGTATAATACAATATAGTAATTTGTATTCATATCGTCATTGCCAAGAGAGCCTCTACCTGACGAAGCAATGGTGATGTTTCCACGTGGCACATTAATTCAATGCACCTATCAAAATCGAGATGTCAGTCGGTGCCACTCCCGGTAGTCTTGAAGCTTGCCCGATCGTTTCCGGTCGTACTTTCTCGAAAACTTCCCGAGCCTCAGTGCTTAACGATTTGATATTGAAAATGAAATTCTTAGGGATCATCCGCTCTTCGCTTAACTTGAATCGCTCGATCTGCTGGCGATGCTGTTTGACATAGCCTTCATATTTGATCTCCGTATCGGCTAGCTGCATA
>JANYLL010000170.1 GCA_025357895.1 Ignavibacteriota bacterium | reverse complement strand
ATATGCCAGCCGATGCTCGACTCATCCAAAGGACCAAAAATAATGCCCTTCTTTCCCTTTAAAAGTCCGTAAGATTTTTCCGCCATAAATATGGATTTTTGTGAGAGGAAGTAAACACGGAATGAGGAGCAAATGTCTCAGGAACTCGGCTATGGATTCTGTTCCCCAAACTCATAAAACACCAAACCCGATAACAGTTTCGGATAGAAATACGTGGATTTCTGCGGCATGAATTCCCCGGATGTGGTTACATCTATTACTTCCTGCGGAGAAGTTGGATTTAAAATGAATGCAGCATTATATTCATGCTCGCTTAGCATAGAGTCTAATTCAGCAAGCGTATGCGGATAGAGCAAATTCGTTTTATTATCAATATCAGTTTGTGAAAGCCCTGCAATAGGCTTCAGAATTTTTTCATGCAGACTATAAACAGCGAGTTTATCAAGTGCTGAAGATTTAGAAAAATCGGAAGTATCTTTTACCAGAATATAATTTGGCTCTTCTAGCATTTGAATAAGTGTCAGCCCGTTCGCATCAGAGGAGAGATGTTTCATACCTTCATCGCGTGAATTCATTATCTCAATAGAAAAATTCTTTTTCAGATCGGCAATGAATGCAAACTGGTTAAAATCTTTCTTGCCATAGAGAATTCTGAACGTGGGCAATATCACTGTTCCTTCCGAGTGCAAATTCGCAATGAAGATCATGATGTATTGCGCTGCTTCATTTTCCGGATGCGCTTCGCCATAAGCAAGTGCAGTCTCATAGCGATGATGTCCGTCGGCGATGATTATTTTTTTTGCCGCAACAAGTTTTTCGAGTCTGGAAACAAGAGCGGGATCATCCAGCTTCCACATCGTATGCCGGATAGAATCATGCGTTGCAAGTTCTTCATCAATATCAGCAAGCGGCGGATTTGCGACAACGCTATCAATAGTATGATCGAAAATGAGAGCGTTATCATCAATAAGTCCGAAAATGGGACTGAGATTTGTCTCCGTAATAGAAAGAAGTTTCATCCTGTCTTTCTTCTGTCCCGAAAGGGTACGCTCATGCGGAAGAACATCACCGCTTGAATATGGAGTGGTACGCAGCCTGCCAAGTACTCCGCGCCTCGTGACTTGCTCGCCGCTCGGAGTTTTGAAAGTCTGATAATAAACATAGAATGCTGGGGCTGAATCGGTGAGGAGCACACCTTTATCTTTCCACTGGTCAAAATATTTTTTCGCGCTCGAATACGGATCGTCATCGTGATTTAACTCCAACCGCACGACGTTATGCGGGTCATTCGCATAAAGCTCCGTCTGCTGCGCAGGCGAGATCACATCATACGGCGGCGAGACAACATCTTTTGCCTTGACTTTTTCAGGATTATAGCGTGTGCCTTTAAAGGGTTGAAAGCTGTTCATAATTTTCTTTTCCTTTGCAAACTCTTTTTGTAATTATTATTCAACAACCAACTCATCGCGAGCATTGCAAAAACTACAACACCGAAGAAAAGATAGATCGTTGTTTCATCAGGATGTCCGTTCCTGCCAAGAGCACGAGAGATGACGATGAGCGAGCCAACTACGCAGGCAAGAAGTCCTTTATAAAAGGTTTTACGATAGGTGTGGTCTTTAAAGAAAGTTAACATTAATCTACATTATTCTTTTTCGCCAGATTAATTCACTTTTGCTTATTAATAAATATACTCATATCTTGATAGATGTTCCCTCCTTTGGTGATTGTAATAATCCAAACTGGAACTTAGCACTTCGACAATATCTCCATCTGCATTATATGTTGTATATTCATCACTAATATCCTCATGATGAACTTCTATACATCTATTTTTATTATCATATTTATACCATTGATGATCCGAGCTAAAATCGCCCGTACATGCCCCTATGATACGGCTGTGACTCTTTTTGTATAAAAGATTTCCCGACGAATCATATTTATATATTATCCTTTCTGAATCTCCGTTTGATGTACACCAATATTCTTCAACCGGATCGCCTTTCGCATTATGAATAGATAAATTTAAGCTCGTTAAGGAACCCGAAGCAATAAGTTTTTCTGCGGATCTGAACGAAGTATAATCATAAGCGTATCCCTTATGAGAGCTCAAAGAATCCGAATAATATGTTCTAGAATCAATAAGTCGGCCCAAAAAATCGTACTTATTAATACATCGATATTTCCAATTCGTTGTATTATCGTAAGCCGTATATTCTTTAATGATATTATTAGAATTCCCATAGGAATACTTTTCTTTGAGATTAATTTTCCCCTTGAGATCATATCTTACCATGGAAATTTTCCTATCTTTCTCGTCGAATGTGTAAACTAATCGATTCGTGAGACTGTCCTTCCCTTGGTAATTTTGTTGTTCTATAAGGTTGCCTTTTGCATCGTACCTATATAAAATGTAACAAGTGCCTCCGGTAAATGAAGGATATTCATTTCTTAGGATTTTGAAATTCTTATTATAGTACCGGGTATACTTGGTTCTAAAATGCAATCCTGGACTATCTGGACTTTGAGTTGTCGTCCTTTCAAAGACAATAGAGTCATGGGACAAGAAGTATTTTTCTACTGTCTCCGTTCCCAGCTTAGGAATACTATACCCAATATCATAACTTTTTATTATAAGTCCTTTTTTACCAGATTGCAGATTTTTTTGTAGAGTTTTCTTCTGTAAGATACCATCATCATTCGTTTGAGAAAAAATGTGTCCTGTCAATCCACACAAAATAAAGACAAAAACAGAGAAAAGACCCATTGCTTTCTTGGATAACTCTGAAAATGATTTTATTTGTCGTTCAAACATGGAGCATATAATTCTGTATACAAAATTACTAAAATTCCGACGGACTAAAGTCCGTTCCACTACATTTGATACCCAAAATCCCTCAACGCATTTTTATCATTCCGCCAATCACTCTTTGCTTTCACGTGAAGTTCAAGATAGACAGGGTGTTCTATAAATTGTTCTATCCCTTTCCTCGCTCTTGCGCCCAGATTTTTCAGCGTTTCGCCACCCTTGCCAATAAGGATTGATTTCTGCGAATCGCGTTCAACTAGTATATCAGCACTGATAAACCATTTCCCTTCTTCACGCTCCGAATAATCCATGATGACAACTTCAGTCGAATATGGAATCTCTTCGCGGAATTCATGGAAGATAGCTTCGCGGATAAGCTCGCTTGCGAAGAAGCGTTCGTTCTGATCGGATAGCTGATCAGTATCGTAAAATGCTTTATCCGACGGAAGATATTTATGAAGCACTTCCACAAGTTGCGTGATATTATATTTCTTTTTGGAAGATATGGGAATGATATCCGAAAAAATATTCATCTCGCCATATTGAGCTAACGTTGGTAATATTTTTTTCTTATCTTTAAAAAGATCAACCTTTGAAAGACCGAGTACAATAGGTTTTTTCCCGGCGATCTCCGTATATTTTTTCCATTCCTTCGGCAATGCTCGCTCAGGCGAGAGTGTTGCTTCTGCGAGAACAAGAATAACATCCGCATCATCAAATGAATGACTTACTTCCGATAGCAGAGCTTTATGATGCAGCGTCGTTGGACGCGGCATGATTCCGGGTGTATCAAGGAAAATAATCTGCTCGCTCTCGGATGAATAAATCCCGAGCACGCGCTTGCGAGTCGTCTGCGGCTTGGCAGATATGATCGAAAGCTTCGTGCCAAGCAATGCATTAAGAAGCGTGGATTTTCCCGCATTCGGAATGCCGGCAATAGCACAATAACCTGATTTGAAATTATTTGACAATATAGTTTTATTATGGCTCTAATAACAATTCTTTGACTCTTTTATCACAACTCCGCAACGCGTCTTCAGGAGATTTTTTTTTATAGAGAGCCTGTGCAGCTTCGTCTTCTAATACTGATTCGATCTCCAGCCACTTCGGATGAACAGGCGTCATGCGTGCATGAGCAAGTTGATCAATAAAAACTTTACCTTGATTGCGATTCAAATAAAAACTATCTTGCTGCAATTTCTTATCCGCAGGGAAAATATTAAATGCTTTTGCAAGACGCAATTCATTATCCGGTTTTGTAATAAATTCGACAAGCTTTTCTGCTTGTAATTTCATTTCTGAATTTCCATTGACTGCCAGATATTCTCCGCCTGCAAATGAAACACCGGAATGCCCGCCGTTTCCCGGAAACGGAGCGCAGTACCAATGAAAACCTACTTTTCCAAGGGGTGTAAAAAGCCAGGAACCGCTATAAAGTATAGCAAGTTTTCCGCGTTTGAAAAGATCATCAAGATTTTTCTGCGTTTCTAAAACACCTGCATCTAACTGCTTTACATAAAATGTAAGTGCTTCGATATTTTCTTTCCGATTAAAAGTCGGATTACCAATTGTATCAAAAATATCTCCACCATTCGACCAAATCTGCGGCAATATTTTTTTATAGAGGCGATGCACATCAGAGCCATTCACACCGATACCTTTGCCAGTACCTTTTTTTTCTACTGCATCACCGATCTGATATAATCCGCCCCAATAACTTAGAGGAGAGACTTTGAAATTGCTTCTCAATAATAAAGAATCAGTTCCTTCGGTCACCAAATCATTATTGATAAATAATACCCGCGTATCAACAAACCATGGAACAGCATAATAATGACTCTTCCAGAGTCCAGGTTCATTCACATATTCCGGCGCGTTCGCAAATCGCGGTTTCAGTGAAGAAACATTCGTCAGATCTTCCAGCACATTACTTGATGAAAATTGCGCGATCCAATCGCTGCCGAGTTCGAGAACATCGGGTGCAGTACCGGCATTGAAATTAATCATGAGCTTCGTTTTGCCGTCAGCCCATGAAAGATCCATAACTTCAACATTGATCTCAGGATTTTCTTTATGGAAATCGGAGAGAACTGAATCGAGGACTACGCGCTGACCGGGTTCAGTCCAGAAATGTGAGAAGCGGATCGTATTTGGCTTATTGGTCTTACTGCAGGATGAGAAAGCGAGAACGGAAAGTATGCTTAGCAATAGAAATTCTTTTACTCTTTTCATGGCAATACTCATGATAAAAGTTTTCGAAGATACTGCCCTGTATAGGATGTTTTTATTTTTGCAACATCTTCCGGTGTTCCTGAAGCGACAAGTGCGCCGCCATCCTCGCCTGCTCCGGGACCAAGATCAATTACCCAATCAGCGCATTTAACAACTTCCAGATTATGCTCGATTACGATAACAGAATTCCCCGCATCAACAAGCGCATTTAATGCTTTGAGCAACTTTGCAATGTCATCGAAATGCAATCCTGTTGTCGGTTCGTCAAAAATAAAAAGCGTATTATCTTTCATCTTTTCCGATAGATGTGCTGCAAGCTTGATGCGCTGGGCTTCTCCACCGCTCAATGTATTTGCAGGCTGACCAAGTTTCATATACCCAAGTCCGACATCTTCAAGTTTCTGTAACCTGTTTTGAATTCTCGGATACTTATTAAAAAAAGCAAGTGCATCGGTGATCGTCATTTTTAAAACATCGACGATATTTTTTCCGTCTATCGTTGCATCGAGCACTTCTTGTTTATATCGCGAGCCGTTACATGTTTCACAAAGAAGATACATATCGGCAAGAAATTGCATCTCGACTTTTACATACCCTTCTCCCTGGCATGTCTCGCATCTGCCTCCCGGAACGTTGAAGGAAAAATATCCCGGAGTCCATTCGCGCTGCTTTGCATACATTGTTTTCGAGAAAGCATCACGGATATGATCGAATGCATTCACATACGTTGCAGGATTCGAGCGCGGAGTTCTGCCTATCGGCGTCTGATCGATCATCTCAATTGCATCGATATATTCTGCGCCATCCATTGATAGATATGCGCCGATCTCGCTGACGGGCTCGCCTTTGAGTTTTCGCAAACCATTATAGAGCACGTTATGAACGAGTGTTGATTTTCCTGAGCCTGATACACCCGTCACAGCAACGAAAACTCCGATAGGAAATGCAGTGTCTATTGATTTAAGATTATTTTCTGTTGCTCCTTTTATTCTGACAGATAATTTCGGATTTGTTCTGCGGCGCTTTTTTGGAATAGGAATTTCCATTTTTCCATTGAGATATTGCGCCGTAAGAGAACGAGGATTTCTTGATACAACAAGATCATCGGTCGAACCTTCGAAAACAATTTCTCCGCCAAGCTCGCCGGCCTTGGGACCGAAATCAACGAGGTGGTCAGCAGCTCGAATTATTTCTTCATCATGCTCAACAACGATCACCGTATTGCCAAGATCGCGGACGCGCTTCAATATACCAAGAAGTCTTTCCGTATCTTTTTGATGCAAGCCGATGCTTGGCTCATCAAGTACATATAATGTTCCGGTCAAAGCACCACCGAGCGAACTTGCAAGCTGAATACGCTGCGATTCGCCGCCGCTTAGAGTATTCGATAAACGCTCAAGAGTAAGATAGCCCAAGCCGACATCATCAAGGTAACGAAGACGTTTTTGAATTTCAATAATAAGACGGTCGGCAATGAAATGCTGAAATTCTGTTAGCTCAATAGTATCGAAATGATCTTTTGCATGCGTGATCGTTTTCTTTACAACATCATAGATCGTCAACCCGGCAATTTTGACGTTATGCGCAGCTGGGCGAAGACGCGAGCCATGACATTTCGAGCACGTTGTATATCCGCGATAGCGCGAAAGGATGACGCGGTAATGAAGTTTATAGGTATGCGTTTCAAGTTCGCGGAAAAATCCTTTTAGTCCGTCGAATTCTTTTCCGTAGCCTTCGGATATTTTTTGCTTTTCATCGTCACTTAGAAGAGAGTATGGAACATCAAACCGCACTCCTGCTTTTTTCGCAACGTTTTCGAGATCTCGTAAATATGAAGAAAATTTCGGACCTGTCCAGCAGCTTATAGCGCCTTGATTAAGTGTTTTGGATTTATCCGGCACTACGAGATTCATATCAATACCGACCGATCTTCCAAAGCCTTCGCATTCAGGGCAGGCTCCGAACGGACTATTGAATGCAAAAAGACGCGGCTCAGGCTCTTCATACGGAATGCCATCGAGTGCGCATTCGAATCTATCGCTGAAAGGCTTTTCCGTTGTCGTGCCATCGCCATTGAACTTTGCGATGATCACTTTTCCGGCACCTTCGCGGAAAGCAGTTTCCAAAGAATCCACTAACCGCGAGCGAAATGCTTCATCATCCGATTTCCAGATAAGTCTATCAACAAGAATGCGGACTTCATTCGGCGTGATCTTCTTCGGTGATTCTTCCGAAAGCTCAAAAATATTTTCGCGCTCGGAAAGTACGATGCGGAAAAATCCCTGACCACGCAAATTTTTCCATTCATCTTCAAGCGAATGTTTTTCATGGCGGTGCATCGGGAAGAGCACATAAAACTTATCACCATTCTTATAAGTCTCGCTTATCGCATCAATGATCGTTGCAGGAGTATCTTTGCGAACAACGGTACCGCATTTTATGCAATACGTAATTCCGATACGCGCATATAGCACTCGCAGATAATCATAAATCTCTGTTTGCGTACCGACTGTCGAACGTGGATTCCGGATCAGCGTTTTTTGCTCGATCGCAACGGCGGGACTAATGCCTATCAACGCATCAACATCGGGTTTCTGCATTCTCTCCAGAAATTGGCGGGCATAAACGGAAAGGCTTTCAACATACCGGCGCTGACCTTCTGCATAAAGGGTATCGAAAGCAAGCGATGATTTCCCTGAACCGCTGACTCCCGTAAAGACGATAAGTTTATTACGCGGCAGTTCGAGCGAAACATTTTTTAAGTTATGCACTCGCGCACCCCGGATCGAAATAGGGCGTTTTGCTGAGGGTAATGTATTCGGTGCATCTTTCGGCATGAAATTTATTTTTTCAGATACCTTTCTTTGATCACATTCAGATGATGAATTTCATGTCCGGCAAGACTATATCCGATCGCTCTGACAGATCTCGCACTGCCATTCGCAATTCCGGAACGCATAAGCATTACCTCATCGAAACTCCTGAAGAGTTCGGTGGATGATGCTCTCACTGATTTATACTCAGCAATAATATTATCGATGTTCCGTGCATCTGCATGCGCAGTTTTTGCATAATCATTCTCTTCAAAGCCGGGCAATTCTGTTTTATCGCCGCGTGCAATGCATAAGGCGCGATAATTGTATATTCTTTCGCAATCGATCAGATGGCAAAAAATATCTTTCACCGACCATTTTCCTTCAGCATACCTGTGCATTGATTGCTCTTCGGAGAGCGTACTTGCAACCGATACGAGGCTTAAGGGTTGCGTACCAAAATACTCAAGTAGATCATTTCCCGGTACGAGAGAAATATATTGGTCGAGTTCACGCGGATATTCCGTTAGTTCAGGTCTGGATATGATTAGATGGTTTGTCATAATTACATTTCAGGTTGTCCTATGTATTCTTCGCGGTGAAAGCCGGCTTCGGTGCCGCCTGTGAAACGCTCAATATGCTGGCGAATTTCTGCAAGATCAAAAAAATGTTTGCCTGTTGCATTACGCAATTCTCGCGAAACAGTATCCTGCGTTGAAGCGACAATAACGCGTTTGCCATAACTGCGGAGCAATTCGACGGCGCGCTCAAAATCCCCGTCGCCGGTGACAAGTACGGCAGTATCATATTGCGCGATCGTCGTAAAAAGATCGATCGCCATTTCAAGATCGAGATTCGCTTTGCGCGTTAATTCGCCCGATACTTCATCGCGGAAATATTTAATGCTCTTTACACGCACAGTAAATCCCGCATGATTTAAGTAGCCATAAAATCTTTGTTCGCGAGGATCGGGCGGCATTTTTTGCGAAGCGTACCAAAACGCATCACCTACAGCTCCGCTCTGTGTGAAATACTCAAGGAGTTTTTTAGGATCAAAAAACCAGCCGAGTGCACGCTGGGCATAATATGCATTTTCACCATCTACAAAGACCGATATTCGATTTGCCGAATGCTGAAAGAGGGGATGTAATGATTTATCCATTATAATCTCTGATCAATTGTGATATTTTGAACGCGCTGCCAATTGTGACAGCACGAATAAATGAGTATTATTCTATTCTTAAACCCGTTTCCGCGTCAAACAAATGCACCTCAGGATGCAAAACTGAAAAAACAATTTCTTCGCCGATCATATAATCATCGGGAACGGATGAGCCTTGCGCACTTGCCGTTAATCTTCCATCCAAACTTAACGTGGAATTCATATAATAATTCGTCGCACTTCCAAGACGTTCGGTAAGTGTAAGTGTTCCTTTGATCTCAGCAAAACTTCCGCCGCTTGCTTGTTTACCAACGGAAAAAATCTCCGGACGGATTCCTAAAAGAATTTCTTTTCTGTGTCCGATATTCGTCAAAGGAAGTTCTAATTGAAAAGTTTCGGACGAAAAAATATTCTTTCCATTTGCTTCTACGATCAGCCCGCGAATGAGATTCATAGCCGGCGATCCTAAAAACCGTGCAACAAAAGTCGAACGCGGCTTCGAATAAATTTCCTGCGGACTTCCGAATTGCTCGATCATTCCTTTATTCAATACAACGATCTTATCTCCCATCGTCATCGCTTCGGTCTGATCATGCGTTACGTAGATCATCGTTGTTCCCAGACGCCGCTGCAGGCTTTTAAGTTCGGCGCGCATTTCGGTGCGAAGCGCTGCATCGAGATTCGAAAGCGGCTCATCGAAAAGAAAAACTTCCGGTTTGCGGACAATTGCCCTGCCGACAGCGACGCGCTGGCGTTCGCCGCCGGATAACTCTTTCGGTTTTCGTAAAAGCAGATGAGTAATAGATAAAAGCTCCGCAGCTTTTCGTACTTCACTATCGATGGTCGCTTTATTTTCTTTTCTGATCGAAAGTGGAAAAGCAATATTTTCGAAGACCGTAAGATGCGGATAGAGCGCATAATTTTGAAAGACCATCGCAACGTTCCTATCTTTCGGCGGCAGATCATTGACACGCTTGCCGCTAATAAAAATATCTCCGCCTGTTGCTTCTTCCAAACCTGCGATCATCCGAAGCGTTGTGGATTTACCGCAGCCCGATGGACCGACAAGCACGATGAACTCGCCGCGCTCGGCTGCAAATGAAATACCCTTGACGGCATCATTCTCATTTGCATAGCGCTTTTCGATATTTTTTAATTCGAGATGGGGCATTTATTAAAGATCATCGGGAGTTAATCCCGTAACTTTTGCAATTCGTTTAAGCATTTTGGTCAGATCTCCTGATTATCGTGGAATGCAAATGTAGTATCATTCCATCTCTGTCGTGAGAGTACTTTATGTGAACCCGTTGAACGTTTAATCTGCCAGCCTATTCGTAATAGAGCAGCAAGAACTCTTTTTGCTTTCGCAGAAGACCATTGGCTCATGCCATCGCGAATGAAATATCATTAAGTGCAGCAGAGTGTTCGTCATGCTCTAATTGATCTGCTACTACTCTAAGCGCTAAAGCTTTCGCATGTGCAATTGCTTCATCAGGGGTTTTGCCATAAGTAAGAACTCCGGGCAATTCCGTTACTTCGGCAAGCCAGCGTCCGTCATCTTCTCTCTCGTATTCTATTGTAAATTTCATACTTTAACAACGCAGCTTAGATTTTCATAGTTCGTGATTATAGGTGGTACTAATATTATCCATTCCCCAGCTTGATCCTAAACGTCGTTCCTTTTCCCGGCGTTGATTCTTTCACGAATAATTTTCCGTGATGGTATTCTTCGATGATGCGCTTGGCAAGCGAAAGCCCCAACCCCCAGCCACGTGTTTTTGTGCTGTAACCCGGGCGGAATACATCTTTCTTCTGTCTTCCTTCTAAACCCTTGCCCGTATCGGTTACATCTATCGTAGTCGAATTTGTTTTTTCATTATGGTTTATCATAACCTGAATACTACCTGTCTGTGTTTCGATCGCCTCCGTTGCATTCTTGATCAGATTTTCCATCACCCATTCAAACAATTCGCGATTGATAGGAATAATAATTTCATCCTGTGACGCTTCAAGCGAAAGCGCTACGTTATTTCCAAGCCGCGGCATGCGGTCTTCGAGATAACCCATCACTCCGGAAATGATCGTAACAATATTTTGCTCTTTCAGATCGGGTTTGGCGCCGATCTTGGAAAAACGAATAGCGATCCGATTCAGACGTTCAATATCTTTTTCGATCTCCGTGGCAATCGTATGTACTTCTTTCGTATCGCCTGCATTGAGCCGCAGCATCTCTGCCCAGCCGAGCAAACTCGATAGCGGTGTGCCAAGTTGATGCGCCGTTTCCTTCGACATCCCAACCCAGATATTCGATTGCTCGCTGCGCTTTAAATATGCAAAGCTCAGATACCCGATCACGACAACAACTGCGCCAAGCAGTAATTGAATAAGCGGAAGCTCTTCGATTTTCGATAAGATAATGCTATCGCCGTAATGAATATAATTGGTGACCGATTCCTTCCGCGTTAGGGGATCGGTATAGGTGACTTGAATTGCCTTATAGGTTTTATCCATCCGCAGCATTTCTTTTTTCAGGAATGCCATCTGCTCCTCAGGAGCTAAGGTCGTATCGAAGGGAACATTGATATTAAATTTTTTATAGGTGGCAATAGTATAGCTTGGGTTATTATCTCCATCCGTGACGATCATCGGAACGCCGGAGTTGCGTGCATATTCGACGATCATCAGATACAACGCAGCATCGAAATCCTCAGTATTTTGCGCATAGCGCAAGGCATCACCGAAAAATTTGGCTATGCGCTGCTCGCGTTCTTTGAGTTCATCAACAAGCCGGTGCGAATATAACAGCGTGCCGATAACAACAAGGACGGAGGCAATAAGCAAGCCGATCTTGATATTCGCCGAAGGCGGCAGACGTACCGTGCTCTTAGAGCCGATTGAATCCATTGCACGTATAACGGCACAAGCGCCGAGGAGGTTGCGTTAGGCGATCACCATTTTTGATTGAACCGATACACCGTTTATTATTGAAATCTATTCCCGCTTGTCAAGAGAAAACCAGCTGAAGCCCTTGTAACCTCTTTGTTTTGAACTACATCACTGTTCGCGCGCGCAGAATCCATATTCCACAAAATAAAACCCAATTATATTCTATATTTAACTTTTATACAATAATATATATATAAATTTAGTTCCTAAAAAAAATTATTTTGTCGTCTAAGACATTTACTATGTGGATAAGTTGTGGGAAAATAAACTGATTTTAGGAGTACAATTTTTGGATTTTTTGCTTATACTTATATTAGTAGTTCGAAGTACGAGCACCTATTCTGATTTCATCATTTTGTAACAGTCTCGTAACAATTAGAGAAAAGGTATTCCATAAGTTTGCTGTTGATGTGTTTGTAGTTTCCCATGTACAACTTTTACTTTACAGTATCTGAATTCACTACTTTTGTACCAAAAAAATTTGGGGAAGCTGGCTTGCGCCTACTTCCCCTTTGTACTATACGTACGCCCGATTTTTGCCGAAGCGAAACCCGAACATCCACGTATCTCCAGTACAGGTATGTAAACGGTTTCGTGACGGCAAATAATTCACTTAACTTATTTATATACTTCAATGAGAAAAACAAATCACGTATTTATTGCAGCATTTATTTTGCTGCTTGTTTTGTTTTCTGAGAAGCTTGAAGCGCAGACCTCATTACCGAAAGGTAGCGATGTTCCGCGTATCTTGAGCTATCAGGGACAACTTGCAACAACTGATGGAAAAGTCATGAATGGAACACATCATTTAACTGCTTCGCTTTACTCCGATCGCCTTGGAAGAAATTCCGTATGGCATGGTGACTACAGCACTGAAATCAATAATGGTGTATTTAATATTCTTCTTGGCTCAGGTAATTCACCTTTGCCGGAAGGATTAGAGATGAACAGACCTCTTTGGTTTGGAATCAAAGTTGATGACGGCGAAGAAATGAAACCTCTTTCGCAATTATCAGCCGCAGCATACTCTCTAAATGTACCTGATAAATCCATTACTCAGGCAAAACTTTCTGAGGATGTTCAGTCGGCCATATTCGGATCAGGGCATACACCGACTACACAAAATTCAAATAGTGCAGTGTATTGGTCGGAAACTGGAAACACACTTATATCGGCGCCTACAAACTATATTGGAACCTCCGATACAAGTGCCTTGGAAATACATGTCTATGACAATGATGCCTCTAATAAGGGAAGCAAACGCGTTATGCGATTTGAGCCGACTTCGACCTCGCCAATTATTATCGGTGGGTATCAGGGAAATTTAATTTCCGGATCAGGCTCAATAATATGCGGTGGCGGTACTTATAGTTCTGTTAACGAGATAAGAAGTGAGTTCTGTGTTATTGGAGGTGGCAGCAATAATCTCATCGATGTCAATAGTGGGAATTCAGCAATACTTGGTGGTAATTCAAATAAAATAGATAAAGTTGTCTCCTTTGGCTATATAGGTGTTGGTGTCAATAATGAAATTCATGACACGGCAGTCTATAGTGCGATCTTAGGAGGCATCGGTAATGCCATTAATAATAGCTGCAAATACGGATTTATTGGAGGTGGTAATGGGAATTCCATTGTCAGTTCCGGTATTACTAACTCAGGACAAAACGCCACGATAACCGGCGGTGACCATCTTATCGCACAAAGTTATGCGCAAACTGTAATGGGTCATTATAATTCCGCTCAAGGGAATTCAACCTCTTCAAGCATTGATGGAAATGACAGAGTTCTGATAATTGGTAACGGACCTGATGCTTTCCATCGAAAAAATGCTTTTGAAGTAACAGATAGCGGACACTCAATTGTTTATCACACACATAATGCCGGCAATGCTCAGACAGGTGCAACGTATCAAGATAATATTATCTATGGCTGGGGTTATTGGGAAAACCCTGGGGGTGGCGGTGTTGGACTTAAAGGTAGTTTTGGAGTTTCTGTTACGAATCCGAGTCCTGGGGTTTATAATGTAACACTAAACTTGGTAAAACCAGATGGAACACCGACGTGTCTTAATAATAAGGAAGCAGCTGTTATTGTAACGCCTTACGAACATAGTTGTTATAATACTTCAGTGAGCGGGTTAACAAACAATGGTGGCACTACAACTACATTTACAATTACGATTTCGTATCAAACAATTAACCCACCATCCCCTCCCGGCCATAATGATTATTGGCTAGGATGCAATACTGATAACTCGGACTTTATGTTTATCATAACAGGAAGACCGAAATAACAATAACAATTAAGAGAGAGAGTTTATCGCGGACACTGTTTTCGGCAGTGTCCGTGAATTTTTTTACATAATCAACAGAAAGATAAAATATGCAGTACAAATATTTTTTTGGAATTTTGTTTTCCATAATTTTCGCTTTTACACCCATTTCAAAAGCATTTTCTCAATCAACATATGTTATTCACTTTGGCGGGTCCCAAGGTTTTACGTACTTGCCAAATTTATTAAATATTTATGTTGGTGACACGATTAAATGGACGGGTGATTTTTCTACCTATCCGATGCAATCAACTGCGGTGCCAACTGGAGCATTAAATTTTGGTCCGATAAATTCAGGAGATACTTTCAAATATATCGTAAAAGTAGCAGGCGAGTATGCTTATCAAAACAATAAATATGCAAGCATAGGGATGAAAGGAAATTTTACTGCCGCTATACACCATTACGGATTAACAAATGAAGGTCGAGAATTTTATCTCGGAATGATCTATCCAAGTTTCAACACTTTAGTTGCTCCCGTGCCTGTTTTCCGTGATTTCAATATCTATGCTTTTTTATCCACTTATTATGACAATATTGTCTATCTTTCCTTTTTCGATGGTTCCGGATTGGAAACTAAACCATTACGATATGAGATAAATCGCGGTTCTTCAATAAAATTGCCATTGAATAAGGAATTAATGCAAATAGATACTTCATTTGATGGAGGTGCATATAAAGCTTGTCATATAAAGTCAATCAAACCACTTACTGTTTATTATCTTAGTTCAGGCGCTTGTTCTGTAGAAAGTTATCTTGCATTACCCATTTTAGGTTTAGGTAAAAATTATGTAGCTGCAAGTTATAATGACAATCCAGGGAATGGCGCTTTGTATGGATCTGGACCTGGTTC
>JANYLL010000161.1 GCA_025357895.1 Ignavibacteriota bacterium | reverse complement strand
TTATGCCCGATCTCATGTGAAATAATATACACATCATATGTAAAAGCAAATGTCGGATAAGTATGCCCTGTCTGCGGAGAACTAACAGAATAAGAATTTGCATTATCGCAGAGTGAATAAAATCCGAATCCTCCTCCACCGTAACCGATGGATGTCATGATATGTGCAAGATCACGTTGAACATTGCTATAATGCAATTGCCAATATTTTTTCGCAGTATCGGTAAGAGCATACGCATTACCATGTACCTGATAAGGATCGGATGTCGTCCAGACTTTTACCCATGAAAGATGATGGGTCAGATTTGCTTCATCTTCATAGATCATGCTCGACATACTGAAGATAGCGCCGATATAGGCAATGGTTTTGCCCGGATCACCACCGATCGCACCGTAGAATTGACTATCGGCTTCCACGGCAATATCGGTTTGAAGGAGTTTGCCATTATTCAGTGGGACACTTTGAATTTCATTTTCCGTATGATGGGGAAGGATTTGATCGATAGGGACAGGTTGATTTGGCTGAACAATATCATCGCTGATGCAATCGAATGGTTTGAACGGTCCGGTAGCAAGCAGATCACTTTCTGCAATCAGCATATGATCTCCCATTTCCGATGAATTCTTCTCCGGAGCGAAAACGTACGTCGTTCCATTCTCGCGAATTATGGAACAAATAATTGAACCGTCAGAAATAGTCATAAAAACACTTGAATGCTCTTCACCAATTATTTTCCCGCGATAGTTATCAAGATGAGGTGCTGCAATATGAACATCGCCCTGAGGAGTTGTGACAATGCATTCAGTGTGCGAGTCGATTGCAGAGTGAGCGGGCTTGAGATCAAAAGTTACATATTCGCCATTTCCGCAAGGAAAATTTGTAAGTTCAATATGCCCGCCAGAAAGATTTTTCTTTAGTGCATTCCCATCAACAAAATAATACGATGCTTTTGCAAGAGGGTTTAAAATTTCAGATCTGCTTTTCTGTTTTATAAAAGAATCCACAGATACAGTCTTTGCAGAAACGATTTGAGTGACAACAATAGAAAGAAAGATTGCTAAAATAATACTGTGCTTCATAGGGATTTTTATTAAATATGAACTTCGGCAATGCAAATATAGCATATCTGCCTATAACCTGTATGAAAATTAACGTACGTGCATTCTTTGAGCCGCCGTCAGTGTATTGCGCAAGACCATTGCGATCGTCATCGGACCTACTCCGCCGGGAACGGGAGTGATGGCTGAGGCTACATGCTTAACTGCATCGTAATCCACATCACCGACAAGACGTGTGCCGGATTTTTTTGCTGCATCGGGAATGACATTTTGACCAACATCAATCACTACTGCGCCGCGCTGAACCATATCTGCTTTGATTGCATGAGCTACACCCATGGCGGCGATGAGAATATCTGCCGAGCGAGTGAATTCTGCAAGGCGATTTCCTGCTCCGGTATGAGCAAGCGTTACAATTGCATTTGCGCCCTTGGCTTTTTGAACAAGCAATGCTGCAAGAGGTTTGCCAACGATATTTGATCTGCCGACGATAACAACATGCTTTCCTGAAACTTCAATATTATCGCGAAGCATCATCTCC
The DNA here is from genome assembly GCA_025357895.1 of Ignavibacteriota bacterium. Classification (GTDB taxonomy): domain Bacteria; phylum Bacteroidota; class Ignavibacteria; order Palsa-1295; family Palsa-1295; genus PALSA-1296. The sequence continues at coordinate 10,466 of JANYLL010000161.1, read as the reverse complement.
ACCACCCCTTGCGGAGTACACGGAGCAAAATAATTTCCTTTGCCGATAGAAAGTCTTCCGACATTCTCTGGATGAAATCCGTCAATATCTTTTGCCGGATCGATCGCCTCGATCACGCGCTCTTCGGAGATATGTTTGGGGAGTGGCATTTGGCATAGCAGAGCATGAGTAAGAGGATCAGCATTAAGTTTCGCAATCTCATGCAATAAATCTTTTTCCGATATTGTCTCAGCGAAGCGAAGCGTTTCATGAGAGAATCCCGCTTCTTCAGTTGAAAGACCTTTATTGCGAACATATATTTCACTTGCAGGATTATTACCGACGAGGATAAAAACAATGCGCGGTTTGATTCCGGTAGTTTTTGTAAATGCCTCGGCTTCAGTTTTTATCTCAGCGCGAATTTTCGCAGCAATTGCTTTGCCATCGATGATACGCGCGATATTAATTGGGGAATCAGTCATGTAATAAGTCACTAATTGTCATTCTGAGTGGAGCGAAGCAGAAAGAAGAATCTGAGTGTGCAGAAACCTGGAAGTTCAGATTCTTCGCTTTGCTCAGAATGACAACGTTTAAAAATCATCCCTCTATTAGGGTCACTTCCGCCTGCACCTCTTCTTTTACAACAACAGCTGTCTTTTCAAATTCAGGAAAAATAATTCTTTCTATCGAAAGCGCATGGCCTGTTTCGCGGTCAACTTGCAAAATGACTCCGGCGATCTTGACATCACCCGTAGCCGTTTCATATTTGTGTGGTGTGCCGAGCATAAATCGTTTAATAGCAATATCCGTGCGAAGCCCGACGCAGCTATCATACGGACCACTCATTCCGACATCGGAAATATATGCCGTGCCGTGCGGTAGAATTCTTTCATCGGCAGTCGGAACATGTGTATGAGTTCCGAGCACAGCGCTTACTCTGCCGTCTAAGAAAAAACCCATTGCCTGCTTTTCTGCTGTTGCTTCGGCATGCATATCGACGATGATGTTCGGAGTTTCTTCAAGCATATTACCCACAGCCCAATCGGCAGATTTGAACGGGTCGTCAATAGGCGGAAGAAAAACTCTTCCCTGCACATTCAATACTCCGACCTTCGTCCCTTTTGCCGTTTTAAAAATTGCATAGCCCGAACCACCATTCTCGCGCGGATAATTCAGTGGGCGAAGTATCCGGCGCTCTTCACGCAAAAGCGGACGAGTTTCCCAACGCTCCCAGACGTGGTTGCCTGTGGTTATGATATGCGCTCCGGCAGCGAACAATTCTTCAGCATGTTTTTTTGTCAGCGCTTTTCCGTCATAAATATTTTCGCCATTGACGATCACTGCTTCGGCATCATGCTTTTCGATGAGAGATTTCAAAAACTTCGTGACCATAGCCAAGCCGTTCAAGCCGACAATATCACCGATAAATAATATGTTTAATGGTTCTGACATTTTTGTATTTCGTGGGGAATTTCTGTGGTTTTCTTAGAACAGATTTTTTTGGGGAATTGTCACCGCTCCTGCGCCTACCAAATACGCAATTTACAAAAACGCCAGATAAATAATCGAGATCGCCTCAAGGGCACCGAGTGCGATCAAATAAATATACCATTGTTTGCTGTCGCGCTTGAGCATCGAAAGTATAGCACATGCAATGATGAGAATTATGCATAGAAATAAAAGCGGTATGTTTGTTACGGCGTGTTTGTCCATAGTCTTGACATAATATTAATATTATGTCATTGCGAGGAGGGCTTTAGCCCGACGAAGCAATCCGCTGATGTATAGAAAAGATTCTCGGCATATATCACGGGATTCTTCGTTCCGCTTCTGCTCCTGAGGTCGCTGAAGAATGCTTCACTCAGAATGACTATCAACCTCAGGGGATTGCTTCGTAGTCATTCCGCGACTCCTCGCAATGACAAGTTACAATTCTACTACTGCTTCAACTGCATTCGGTATCGCAGTCGAATATGCTTCATGCAATTCCTCAAGATCGGCATCGATCAATCCTTCTATAATGATTTGTCTTCCGCCTGTCATACCAAGAACTTCCACTTTGATATTTGCCGATTGAATCATCATCGAAATTTCTTCAACCATTTCAGCGGAAACGCTAATGACCACTCTGCCCTGCATTTCACCGAAAAGATAATGATCTTTTCTGGAATATTGCGAAGGATTTATTTTTGCGCCGATCATATTTGCAAAGGAGCTTTCAGCAAGTGTTACTGCAAGTCCGCCTTCGCTTATGTCATGCGCACTTTTAATTATTCTTTTTTCTGCAAGTGATACAAGCAGGTCGATCAAACGGGCTTCTCCGCCGGGATCGATATTCGGAGCATTACCAACTGCTTTGCCATCATTACGAATTGAAAGATATTCACTACCGCCTAATCCTTCAAACTCGGCATCGGGTTCATAAGCAGAGAGAAGTAATATCGCATCGCCATCATTTTTAAATCCTGAGCTGACAACATTTGCAATATCATCTATTACGCCGAGCATTCCGATTGTAGGAGTCGGATAAATCGCGCCATCTGGGCTTTCATTATAGAAGCTGACATTGCCGCCGGTTACAGGGGTTTCTAAAGTTCTACAGGCATCACCCATTCCGCGAATTGCTTCTGTGAACTGATAATATACTTCGGGATCATAAGGATTTCCAAAATTTAGACAATTCGTAATTGCAATGGGCTTTGCACCGGTACATGCAACATTTCGTGCCGCTTCGCAGACAGCGATCATCGCACCGCGATACGGATTGAGATAAACATAGCGCGAATTGCAATCGGTTTTTACGGCTAAACCTTTTTTCGTACCTTTTACTCTAATAACAGCTGCATCACTTCCTTCAAGATTGAGCGTATTGGTGCGCACCATCGAATCATATTGTTCATAGACCCATTTCTTCGATGCAATATTCGGTGAACTGAGAAGATTCTTCAACATTTCATTTGCATCTTCGACGTCACTAACAGTATTTATAACAAATGCCTGAGTCGTTGCAAGATAGGATGGCTCGCGTATTTCTCTTTGATACACCGGAGTCATATCTCCACCAAGAGCAAGCGCTTTCGAAGGAAGATTTGAAACTACTTCGCCATGATAACTTATTTCCACACTTCCGGTATCTGTCACAGTGCCGATGACTTCGGCTTTGAGATCCCATTTTGTAAATACTGATTTAATTGCTTCGACATTTTTTGGCAGAACGACTACAAGCATTCGCTCCTGAGATTCAGAAAGCATGATCTCATACGATGACATCGTTGCTTCGCGAAGCGGGACTTTGTCCAAGTCGATCTTCATCCCTGTTCCGGCTTTAGCACTCATCTCCGAAGTTGAACACGAAATTCCCGCTGCACCCATATCCTGCATTCCCACAACTAGTTTTTTCTCGATCGCTTCAAGCGTGGCTTCGAGTAAAAGTTTTTCGGTGAACGGATCGCCGACCTGAACAGTAGGACGCAATTCCTCTGCTGCTTCGCTAAAGACTGCGCTTGCCAAAAGACTTGCTCCGTGAATTCCGTCGCGTCCCGTGCTTGACCCAACGATCATCACGATATTCCCTACTCCGTCTGCTGATGCGCTTACTGTTTCGCCGTGTTTGACAATTCCCACTGCCATTGCATTGACAAGGGGATTCCCCTGATAACATTTATCGAAATACACTTCACCGGCTACTGTCGGCACGCCAAATGAATTTCCATAATCAGCAATGCCATGGACAACTCCGCGGACCAAAAATTTTGTGCGCTCATGCTCAAGAGATCCGAAGCGAAGTGAATTCAGCGCTGCGATTGGTCGTGCCCCCATTGTAAAAATATCGCGCAAGATTCCGCCGACACCTGTTGCAGCACCTTGATAAGGCTCGATAGCTGAAGGATGATTATGCGATTCGATCTTAAACGCAACGGCAAGTCCATCTCCAATATCCACAAGTCCGGCATTCTCTTCCCCTGCTTCGACAAGAAGCCGCTTACCCTTGCGTGGAAGTGTCTTAAGCTGCGTGATGCTGTTTTTATACGAGCAATGCTCGCTCCACATCACGGAAAAAATTCCGAGTTCAGTATAGGTTGGAATTCGCCCTTCTAAAATCGAGACGATCTTCTCGAATTCCTCTTCGATAAGTCCGAGTTCAAAAGCGGTTTTTTTTGCTTCCGCAAGAGTGGTAATAGGATTAGTCATGAAGAGAAGAAAATGGGTTCGGATAATTTATAAATCGTACTAATGTAATCGCGAGGCTGGCTTCAGCCCCCTGACGATCTAAGATCTCGAAGGCTGCCGCTCCCAAGATTTTAAGTCGCTACGAAATGCTAAAGCATTTCTCGCAATGAAATTGTAAAAAAATCAGAATTATCATGAGTAAACGCAATACGGAGTAAAAAAGTCAAAAAATACGTCAAATTCAATATAAAAAGAGGTTAATATACGTAAAATAAAGAGATTTGCAGTGGAAACTTATTACCTCCGTATGTGTTGAAATAAGGCAGAATTTCGAGTTGTTCTTCGTCAATAGTTTTTTTTACATCATCGTTAATACAATATGACACATTCATCATTCTTTAAATATGCGATCATTGCGGTCGTGGCATTTACATTCTTTTTTACTACTTCTACCGAAGTTCGGGCGCAAGGTACTTCCACCTATAAGCGCGGAGTTTTTGTTGAAGAAGTCACCGGTACATGGTGCGGCTTCTGTCCGCGCGGAGCATGGTATATGGACTCGTTAGAATCGCTTATGCCCGATAATGCAATTCTCGTTGCATGGCATAACAATGATATTTTTACTATCGCAAAAACTCAGGATACTATTGAACAATATATCGGTGTAAACGGATATCCAAATGTTTCATTGCAGCGAAGCGCTGCAACCGGCATAGGTGATTTCTCTCAAGGAGATATTTTATATTCGAATATTAAGAAAGCCGCAAAACAAGACCCTCTCGTTGACTTTCGAATTGTCAACGTAACCTTTACACCTGCTGCCGTTGATTTCGATCTTGATGTTACTCCATATGATATTGCGAAAATGACCTCGGAAGATACTGCGTCATATGTTCTGGTCGTCGTGCTGACTGAAGATAATCTTGTGGAATCGCAGCATCATTATATAATTGATCCGAATACCGGAAGCGTTACCGGACAAGAAGATTTCAGCGATTTTGTTCACATGAACGTCGCTCGTTCAACAGGCGGTAAAGTATTAGGAGATAAGTTTATTTTGGGCACGAAAGCTCCTAATAGCACTGCCTATCCTGTTCGTACGCATTATTCGGTACCGATAAACTCAGCCTGGCTCGCTTCCAATCTCAGAATTAAAGCATTCGTTGACGGCAAAAAAACTATTACCGTTTCCGGAAAAAAATATGAGAGTAATACCGTTTATAATGCATCACAAACAAACTATGTTTCTACCTATCCTGCAAGTACACCCGCAGCAGCATGGGTTGTTCTTCCAAACGCCAATAGCATCGTCAAACCAAATGTCCCAACAAATATCATTTGGGCAACTGGCGGAAATGCAGGTCCGAATGTAAAACTCGAATATTCTGTGGATAATGGCGAGCATTGGAATCTCATCATAGCAAGCACGAATAAATCACCGTATGCCTGGAATATGCCAACATCAGCTTATGGCGGAACGGCAATGGTTCGTGTATCGGATGCAAACACTGCAGCTACTAACGGCGTCTCACAGGCATTCAAGACTCCGGGAGTTCTCACAGTCACTAAACCTGCTGCCGGCGAAGTCATTACCGGGGGAACAGCTAATTATGTGATCACCTATACAGGTGGAAATTTGAAGGCAGCCTTAAAATTTGAATATTCTACCGATAACGGTACTACATGGAATACCATTGGTACATTAGGAAATGCAGACGGCACGTCCTATAATTGGGCAACTGTTGTCAATCCGGCTGCCGATGCTCCGCAATCACTTATTCGTATCAGCGATGCAAACGGCGTCATTGGCTCGAGCCAACTATTTACGATCAAGGCAAATGTCAGTATCGGAACACTAAGCAATGTCAAAGTTAGCGGTCTCAATAATGCTAATCCACCTAATATTGCATCGAATAAAGCAACAACTGTAACCTGGACTTCCAGCGGCAATGTCGGATCTAATCTTATCGTTGAATACACCGTTGATAATACTATCACTTGGCATGCAATTGGTGCTCCGGTTGCGCCTACTGCTCTCTCAACACCTTGGACGACACCTAATGGGTTTTATGCTAATGGATGTTACGTTAGAGTCAGAAGCTCTGATGCTGATAAAGCAAATATTACCAGCCAATCCGGTGAATTCTCAATTGATGGAATAGGAGAGGGAGTCTATGCAAATGCCGCAAACGGATATTCTATCTCGAACTATCCAAATCCATTTGGGGCTTCAACGACGATCAAGTTCGAACTTCCTGTTCGTTCATTTGTCACGATCAGAATTCAGGATGAACTCGGACGCGAGATCGATAAACTCGTAACCGAAACATTCGATGCAGGTATGCATAGCATTTCCTATAATGCAGCAAATATTTCAAACGGTGTTTATACTTACACGCTCGAAGCAGGCACAACGAAACTTGTAGGAAAAATGATCATAGCAAAATAATTTGTTTTCATTATTGTTTGAAACGGCTCCGAAGAATATCTTCGGAGCCGTTTTGATTTTAAAGGTGTTAGGTTCGGCAATCGTCATTCGTCTTTCGTCACTCGTCGAAAGAAATGACGAATGACCATGGACGAAAGACGAATCACGACAATGAAATACGCCAAATCTATTCTCGATCTTATCGGCAATACTCCTCTTCTGGAGATCAAGCGCATTAAGCCACAATCATCGAAGGCACTGATCCTTGGTAAGCTTGAGGAATTTAATCCCGGCGGATCTGTGAAAGACCGTATCGGTATTCGTATGCTTATGGACGCTGAAAAAACGGGAAAGATCAAGCCGGGCGGCACGATCATCGAGCCGACAAGCGGAAATACAGGAATCGGACTCGCTCTCGCTGCAGCGCAAAAGGGATACAAATGTATTTTTGTGATGACGGATAAAGCATCGATCGAAAGAGGTCGATATCTTCGCGCTCTCGGAGCAGAAGTCGTTGTCGTATCAAGTGCCGCAAAGCCAAGTTCACCGGAATACTATTATAATACCGCTCAGCGCCTGGCAACAGAGCTTCCGAATGCCATCATGCTTAATCAATATGATAACCCAGCAAATCCGGGTACCCATTATGCAACAACGGGTCCTGAAATTTGGGAAGCGACTGAAGGAAAGATCTCTCATTTTATTTCAGGCATCGGTACAGGCGGCACGATAACCGGCACAGCAAAATTTCTGAAAGAAAAAAATCCGAATATAAAAGTGATCGGGGCCGATCCTGTCGGTTCATCGATCAAGACATATTTTGAAACGAACAGACTTGTCGAAGCACTTCCCTATTTAATTGAAGGTGTCGGTCAGGAGCGGATTCCAAAAAACCTGGAGTTGAAGTATGTCGATGAGATCATTAACGTTAGTGATAAAGATGCGTTTATCACTGCGCGACGTTTAGCAAGAGAAGAATCGCTTTTCTGCGGAGGCTCAAGCGGAATGAATGTTTGGGTTGCACTTAAAATTGCCGAGAAAGCCCCTGCCGATAGCGTCATCGTTACGATCATTTGCGATACGGGTGAACGGTATTTGACGAAACACCACTCAGACGAATGGTTGAAAGAAAAACGTTTGCTCGAAGCTGCAAAAATGACGGTCGGGCTTGTTGCTAAACTCAAGCGTCAAACAACGGCAACGCTTTTGTATGTCGCACCGCATGATACAATGCGCGATGCGATCTTAAAGATGGATGAACATTCGGTTTCGCAGTTACCCGTTATCGATTCAGAAGGTAAATCTATCGGTTCAGTACGTGAATCGCGCCTGATGGCAAGAGCGCTTGAATCCCGCGATGTACTGGAAAAACCAATTATTGAATTCATGGAAGCATCACTTCCAATCCTCGATGAATCCGACGATGCAAAAAAAGCTGTGACTATTTTAAAAGACGCACCTGCCGTTCTGATCGAAGAGTTCGGAAGGATCGTAGGAATCGTGACGCGGCATGATGTGCTGGAGTTTTTATAATTTTTATATAATAAAGAATGAGCGGTTTCAAAACAAAAGCAATTCATATCGGACAAGAACCCGAACAAGTAACGGGCGCTGTCGCAGTACCTGTCTTTCAAACTTCAACGTATGCACAGAAAGAACTTGGCGGACATGCTGAGTTCGATTACGCACGGACCATAAATCCTACAAGGCTTGCCCTCGAAGAAAATCTTGCTGCCTTAGAAAATGGCAAGTATGGATATTGCTTCGCGTCGGGAATGGCAGCAATTGCTGCAACACTTTCCCTTGTTAAAAATGGAGATCATGTTGTTGCTGGCAGTGATATGTACGGTGGATCATACAGATATTTCTCGCGGATTCTTTCAGAGAACGGAGTAGAATTTAGTTACGTCGATATGCGCGAACCAAAAAATATCGAAGCGGCGATCAAAGCAAACACGAAACTTATATATTGCGAGACTCCGACAAATCCGATGATGAATCTTGTCGATCTCGAAGCAGTAGGTAAAATAGCTAAAGCAAAAAAACTTATCTCAGTAGTTGACAATACATTCATGTCACCATATTTTCAGAATCCTCTTGATTTTGAAATTGATATCGTGCTTCACTCGGCAACAAAATATATCGGTGGGCATTCCGATGTCATCGGCGGAGCCGTAGTTACAGCAAATTCCGATCTTGCCGAAAAAATAAAATTTTATCAGAATTCCGCCGGTGGTGTGCCGGGACCTTGGGACGTATGGCTTTTGCTTCGCAGCGTTAAAACACTTGCAATAAGAATGGAAGCGCATAATGCAAATGCCATTCAAATAGCAGAATTTCTTTCAAAGCAGGCAAAGATCAAGAAAATCTTTTATCCCGGACTTTCAACACATCCTCAACATGCTCTTGCCAAAAGACAAATGCGCGGCTTCGGAGGGATCATTTCTATCGAAACAGGAAGTTTAGAAAACGCAACAAAATTTACTAGTAAGTTGAAAGTTTTTACACTTGGTGAAAGTCTTGGCGGAGTTGAGTCACTTGTCTGCCATCCCGTCACCATGACGCATGGCTCCGTACCTCCTGAGCGCCGCGTTGAACTTGGTATTACTGATGGACTTATCCGATTAAGTGTCGGCATTGAAGATATAGGTGATCTCATGGCAGATATGGAGCGAGGTCTTGATGCGATATAAAGTAATTCAAACTCTTGCAATTCTTTCATTACTCAGTTGTGCAAAATCGGAGAAACTTGACGACGACGAGATGAAATACGTGCAGACATCGATGGCGCTGACAAAAGCTCGTGTTGATTCACACGACACTATTGAACTTGTAAGAAAACTTGATTCAGTATATAAAGTATTTGGGACATCGAAGGAATCATATAAAAAACGAACGACCGATTTTTCAAACGATCCCGGGCGGGCACAAATTATTTTTAAAGCGATTGCAGATTCGATGAATTTGAAATAAGGTTTTTATTCGAACACACATCGCATTTCCCGCACTTTCCTCCTTCTTGTTTTTCACCGAAATAATTTAAGATCATTGCCGCACGGCATTTCCAACTTGTTGCATATTTTTCTACTTCGCGGAGTCTGCCGATAGAATGATCGAACGATGCCTGCAATTTTTCCAAGGGAAGTTCAATATCATCAGAATGTTCGCGCGCTCCCGTAAAAGCTATACTATATATCTTGAAATTTGAAGGTGAGAAATGCGAAAGCTTATGCGATAATATTCCATTAGCTTCAAGTAGGCGAATCGTCTTGTTATAATTTGTTTTATCAAGTGAAAGAGAGCCTGTTACCTCTTCGGGATTAAAAGAAAATTCTAAACCAAGACCAATCGCTTCTTCCATCTGATTAAAAAGTTTAAGCAAGGCATTGCCATCCTTACTTCTTCCGCGATACATATACTCTTCTCTGCGCTGCTTTGGAACAAGAAATTTTACCGAGGATGTTCGCGATTGCGCAGTGTTCTTATTGATCGTAATAAGCCCTGCTTCTTCAAGCAACTCAAGCCCACGCGAAACAGAACATGATAGATCAGGAATTCGCGTCATAACCTGATTACGAGTAAATGTTACCGCGCCTTTGTAATGTGCACCGATAGGATTAGATGCCATTTCATTTATTGCTTCATAGATCGCAACAAGTTCATCTTGAGTGGGGAAATTTTTTTGCATCAGGAATTCATGAGTGCGCTCATCACCAGTGTTATACATTAAGATCGCAAGCGCTTTATCGCCATCACGCCCTGCTCTGCCGGATTCCTGATAGTATGCTTCAAGCGTTGCGGGAAGATCATAATGAATTACGGCGCGCACATTTGCTTTATCGATGCCCATTCCGAAGGCACTTGTTGCGACGATAAGCTGCAAATCACC
>JANYLL010000159.1 GCA_025357895.1 Ignavibacteriota bacterium | reverse complement strand
CGCGCCCAATTGACAAGCGCATCGACGCTCGTTGTTAAAAAACCTTCCGATTCAACCTGATCTAATCCCATTCCAATGCTCCTTTTTTCACAATATAGATATACCCAACAAAGAGTAATCCAATAAATATAAACATTTCTCCGAGAGCAAAGGCTCCGATCTTATCAAATGTTACCGCCCAGGGATAGAGAAAAACAATTTCAATATCGAAAATAATAAAGAGCATCGCCACCATATAATACTTGACGCTGACACGGTCGCGTGTAGAGCCAATAGGCTTCATGCCCGATTCATATACTGATAGCTTTTCCTTATTCGGTCGTCGTGGTCCGAGCCATTTCGATAAATTCGCCATGATGACGCCAAAGATAATGGCGACGAACATCATAAGTGCTAATGGAATGTAGTTTGATAGCATAGAGTACAAAAATACGAACAGATCAAGCCAACTATTTCAGTATTGGTTCTTTCTTCCGTGATCTCTTATACAACCACGAGCAAAAAAGCGAAGAACTTATTCCGACAAATGCTCCGGAAAGTACGTCTGTCGGATAATGTACACCAAGATCCATCCGCGAATATCCAACGAGTATAGCCCAAATAAATATTGGAATAATAACTATTAATCTTGGAAAAAAAAGACTTACGATCATTGCAATGCTAAATGCGTCTGCAGTATGACCGGAAGGAAAAGAGCCGCTTCCGCCGACCGAAAGCTTTTGAATATACGGATAAATAGAAAAAGGCCGGGGTCGGTTAACAGAATATTTTACGATATTGCAAACAACGCTTGATAGCAAATATGGCGCTGCGATCATAAAACCTTTAATCCAAATATTTCTCCGCTTTCTAAAAAAGCCAAAAAGAACTATTGTAATTGGAATAAGAGGGGCAATGATCGGACCGCTATCGGTAATGAATCGGAACACCCCATCAAGCGATGTCATCCGATTTACATTGATTTCCCTAAGAATAGAAATATCGAGTGAATCCAGCATAACTATATAAACCTCGACCTTTCCTCTTCAGTTGGCATCCTACATTCTGCTTGTTTGCCAAATAGATTATAACGGTATTTAGAAAATAGTTTATACACTGGATCTCGAATGAATTGCGGTACCACAATAAAATCGTAAAGAATAGACCACCTGCCTGATAGATGCTCAGAGATTTTTAGCACTGCCGTCGAATGAGTATATACTTGCCCATCTTCGATGAGGATCATTGTTTCAAGATCGGTTTGAAAGATGCCGTATTGTTTTAATAAAGCCTGACCTTCTACTGATTGCAGCGCACCAAACTTGAAGTACATTTCAGGATCATGCTTCGCAATAAAATTTACCGTTCGATTGCAGAAATTGCAAACTCCGTCGAAAAGAATTATTGCATTACTCATTTTCCTCTTCTTCCTCTTCAAACCCACCTGCAAAAATAGAGCCTACCATATCGCGATAGCTTATCTCAGGTGTTCCGAATTCTTCTTCTTTAGCAAGTTTCGAATGCTGATGCAATCCATCGAGGACGAATTCCATTGCGCTTGCAAGCGAAAAGCGGTCTGCTTCTGGTATAAGAATATGACGGGCTGTGAGTTCTTTCAGCCTCGGTACACGCAAAAGCTCCTTGCTGTAAATATCAAAGCTCATCGTATCTGTCAGCGTGATCGTGTTCCCTTTTGCAAACCATTCTAGTATCTCATCATACTCCGTCTTTTCTTTCGGCGGTTGTATTTCATCCCGTCGCGCTTTCTTTTGCCGAAGATTCGGATCAGGGAAATACTTTTTGAAGATCGTCTTCACGGCTTTGCCGATCAATGCCTTTGCAACTTTGGTGATACCTTCTTCTTCACCCTCGAAAACAAGTTCTACTTTTCCCGTTACGCCACTAATAATGTATGCAAAATCCGTTACACGCAAGAGAATTAACTTATCTCCTGCCATTATTGCACGCCGTTCGGCATTTGAGACAAGTGTCTCCATCGCACTGATCGGAAGCCTCGCTGAAACACCCGATTTTTGATCCACAAAATCAGATGAACGAGCTTCGAATGCGATCTGCTCGATGATCTCTTTGAAATAATGTGGGATAACTAATCCCTCTTCATAACGCTGCGTCCAGGCTTCTTGCTCGGTAATTGCAATTGCGCTTTCAACATCCAGCGGATAATGAGTAATGATCTGCGCTTCGATACGGTCTTTCAACGGCGTGATGATGTTGCCTCGATTAGTGTAGTCTTCCGGATTCGCTGTAAAAATAATTAATTCATCCAAAGGAATGCGAACTTTGAATCCACGAATCTGAATATCACGCTCTTCCAAAATATTAAAAAGTCCGACTTGGATACGGGGCTGAAGATCGGGAAGTTCATTGATCGTAAAAATACCGCGATTTGTTCTCGGAACAATGCCGAAATGAATTGCACCTTCATGCGAATAATGCAAACGCTCATGTGCGGCTTTGAGCGGGTCTATGTCGCCTATAAGATCGGCAATTGTTACATCTGGCGTTGCAAGCTTTTCGCCATATCGTTCAGAACGATGGATCCATTCGATTGGAGTCTCATCGCCATGCTCACGAATCAGATTCGATGCAAAGTATGAGATTGGCGCAAAAGGATTATCATTGACTTCGCTTCCGGCGATAACCGGGGTATATTCATCAAGCAGTGATACGAGGCTGCGCGCAATACGCGTCTTTGCCTGTCCGCGGAGTCCGAGAAGGATAATATCATGCTTTGCAAGCAAGGCATTGACGATCTGTGGAATGACGGTTTCGTCATAGCCGATGATGCCCGGGAATAGTTGCTCGCGGATTTTTAGCTTTTCTTTGAGGTTCCGGCGAATTTCTTCCTTAACCGGAAGAATTTTATAATTTGACTTTTTCAGTTCGCCTAACGTTGTTATTTTTTCCATTGAGCGGTAAACAATATAATTTTGTAATTTGTGCTGAATAATACGTGAAAAGTATTCTCATCATCCGCCTCTCATCGCTCGGAGATATTATTCTCACTTCTCCGCTCGTCCAGGAATTGAGGAGGAAATATCCAGATGCTCGGATTGATTTTGTCGTGAGGAAAGAATATGCAGATATAGTCCGACAATTTTCTTGGTTAAGCAATATTTATATTCTTGATACATCAAAAGGCGCAGAGGAGATTCAAAGACTTAGAGGTGAACTTCATCAAAATAACTACGATCATATCCTCGATTTGCATAATAATTTCCGTTCGATCAAATTACGAAAAGGTCTTGGCGGCAAACTTCATATTATAAACAAGCGTACTTTTAAACGCTGGCTTTTAGTGAAGACTAAAATAAATTTGCTAAAGAATGAGCCGGATATTATTGGCAGGTATTTTGAAACGTCACAAGAACTTGGAATAACGGATATAGGTCTTGGTGCTACTTTTGGGAAAGAATACGAAAAGCCAATAATAAAAAAAGTTGCTCTTTGCCCCGGATCAAAACATTGGAATAAACACTGGCTTCCGGAATATTATGCTGCGATTGCAAAAAATCTCATCGCAAGCGGATATCATATCATATTCTTCGGAAGCATAGATGAAACAGAATATGTAAATGATATTGCATCGCAACTTCCACAAGATAAGATCACGAATCTGTGTGGAAGACTTTCACTTGCTGAACTTCCTAAGAGAATAGCTGAATGCTCACTTGCCATCACTAATGATTCAGGATTAATGCACGTTGCCTCGGCAGTAGGAATTCCGACAATTGCGATCTTCGGACCTACCGTCCGCGAACTCGGCTTCATGCCGCGTAATAAAAACGTGACAATAGTTGAAAATGTAAATCTCGATTGCAGACCATGCACAACGATTGGATTAGATCATTGCCCGAAGGGACATTTTAAGTGTATGAAGGAGATAACACCGGAGATGATACTAAATATCCTCTGAATCTCCAATTAAGGAGAAAAAATGATACCACCACCACCGACCAGCTGATAGAGTGGTCTGTTTTGATAATAATATTTCTCCGAAAATATAAAGCGATACATCCCAGGTTTTATGCCGGTATTTGGAACAGTCAGTGCATAATTTCCACTATGGAAATTACTAATCGTGTCAGAGAAAATAATAGTATTTGGCGTTTTATGCAGCGAATAAACAAGCGTTACAGTGTCGCTCATTAAAGCAATGTGAAGCGTCGTTGAGTTCGAAGCAGGATTAGGATTGGCAGGCTCGAATCGAATTTTACTGCTGTCATTTGACTTCCAATCCCAATCTGGAGGATCGAAAATTCCGATAGGGTCTGGTGAAGCCTCAGTTGTTAAAACTACTCCATGGTATCTGTTATTTGCTCCACTTCCCTCGGACAATCCATCCAAGAACATGTCTTCAATTGATAAAGAAGCATTTATTGAAGTATCCGATAGAGTTAATCTGAATCCATAAGGATGCGTCCAATCGTTATTTTTTCTTCCGACACCGAATGTCCTGCTAATATCCAAAATATCATCAGTCCTTCCCAAAATATTTACAGAGCCGATAAGCACACTATCGCCGCCATCAAAAAATAATTTCCCATCCCCTGGTACAAAATGGCCATTTTCAAAAAATCCGATTTCCACTTTATAGGCAATGTTCTTCGCAACTGCCGATTCGGTGTTATCGACGCGATAGGAGAAGAAGAGATCGTACCAGGTTCCGGTATCACGACTGTTGAACCATCTTCCTCCGCCAACAATCTCGTAAGGCTCATCAGCTATTACACGCATGGAACCAAGCATAGGGTATTGTGGCTCAGTCGGTGTTTTACACGCAACGAAGAAACATACACAGATAATGGCAGCAAGTTTTGCTTTCATAAGTTTAAGGAAAATAATTATTTTTGTCTGATAATTTCCTTTTCAGTAATTCATGTATTCCTCCAAATCCACCATTCGACATCACAATGATAATATCATCTTTCCTCGCAGTCTTAGCGACCATCGAACTGATCGCTTCAGGGTCTGGCAGGTAAAATGCCTCCTTTCCTTGTCCGCGGATATCTGCCATTACTTTTTTGGGATCGAGACGCTCGGATTCGGAAAGCAAATGCAATCTTGCAATTTGAGAAATTAAAACGACATCGGCATCGGCAAAGCACTCGGCAAGTTCTTTTTGGAAAATATTACGCCGCGTTGTATTCGAACCTGGTTCAAAGATTGCGAAGATGCGTTCTTTGGGATATTTTGTGCGAAATGCTTTTAAGGTTTCGCGTATTGCGGTCGGATGATGTGCAAAATCATCATAAACTTTCACTCCGCCGAACTCCCCTTTGAATTCTAATCGGCGCTTGACATTTTTGAAAGTCGAGAAAGCTTGTTGGATTACTTCATAAGAAATTCCATGATGCCGTGCGGCAATAATAACGGCGAGTGCATTTTTTATATTAAACTCTCCAAGTAAATTTACTCCAATGCTTGCTTCAAATCTGCCATTGTGGAATAGGTCAAAATGGGACGTAGAGGTCTTATAGGATATATTTGTCGCAAACCAATTACAATCAGGCGATAAACCAAAGGTTTCAACAGGAGCTAATGATTTTGTAATTATATCCCTGACATTCGCGTCATCTCCATTTGCAATGATGGTGCCATTTTGCGGAACAAGATTTATTAGTCTTCGAAAAGAAAGTTTTATTTCATCAAGTGAAGAAAAAATATCGGCATGATCGAACTCAATATTATTTATGATTAGTGTAGTAGGAAGATAATGCAAAAATTTCGAGCGCTTATCGAAGAAGGCAGTATCATATTCATCACCTTCTAATATCACATAATTACTTTCGGGTTTTGCCTGATATCCTCTTCCAAAATTTTCAAGCACTCCGCCGACAAGAAAATTCGGTTCAAGACCTGCCGATTCAAATGTCCACGCTGCAAGTGCCGAAGTCGTTGTCTTGCCATGAGTACCACTAACAACGATTGATTCCTTACCTTGTATCACATAATTTTTTAGTAACTCTGCAAGAGAGGTATATTTTAATTTCTCAGAAAGGACATATTCCACTTCAGAGTTTCCTCTGCTGAGAACATTTCCAATGACGACGAGATCGGTTTTTATATTTAGATGAGAGGGGTCATAGCCTGAAAAGATTTTTATTCCGCTTGCTATGAGCAGATCGGACATCGGGGGATAGACATTTTCATCAGAGCCGGCAACATCATAACCCATTTCGCGCAACAAAAGCGCTCCGTTGCCCATGGCTGTTCCACAAATACCGATAAAATAAATTAGCATATGAGTGTGGCTAACACTCATCCGAAAAGTTTTATTCGCCGGAAAAATTATTACTTCGTGATTACGACCTTATCCGCAAACTGTTCGCCGCAGGAAAGCTTGGAGACGACATAATACATCCCGCACGGCGGCTTCTTCGATGAAAGCGTGAAAACATTCTTTCCGAGATGGATTTTTCCCTTGTAGATCGTGCAAACATCAGCACCGTCTGAGTTAACGAGTTTTACCTCAGCCTTATCAAGTTTCGGTGAAAAGATCTCAAACGACAAATTCCTTTTATTTTGCTGGCATAGCACCTTATAGCCGGGGTATTCCGCAACGCTCGGAATGCCCGCTGAAGTGCCGTTTAGGCTGATATCTTTGATAGACGGCTCATTTTTCGCAATATTTTGCGCTTTGAGCTGCCCTGCGAAGACTAAAACCAATATAATAAGAAATAGCTTTTTCATCCCTGTACTCTAATAACCCGCTTCGAAGACGAAAGTTACACCTGACATTGCATTAATTACAAAGAATAATAATAACGTAACAATGATATTCGCCTACGATAGCACTTGGAGACTATATGATACCGAAAAGTTTAATTTGTTTCTTGCTGAATCAAGGTTTAAAATGAAAGAAGGATGAATTTTATTCATCCTTCTTCCTTTTTCCGTAGCGGGAGAGGGACTTGAACCCACGACCTGCGGATTATGATTCCGACGCTCTAACCAGCTGAGCTACCCCGCCTTGTCAAGCTTAAAGCTAATACCTGCTAACAAATAGTCCTGGAGTTTTGTTAAGAGCGCCTTTAACGAGTTCGGACTTCTATCAAGTTCCGCAGATTATGCCCACAGCACCATACCCACTGCTTTATCTCGAACGACGGCCAAGTATCCAAAGCGCTTCGACGCCTTTGGTAATAATGCTGCATGGGCGTGACGCGAAAGCAGAAACGATATTTTCAGTAGAGGGTATGCTCGATCCTGAGTTGCATGTTATTTCTATCCAAGCTACATACAAATTATCAGATGGGAAGTTCGAATGGTTTCTGCCATATGATTACGATCATCCACTTGAATCATTTAGTGAAGCACATTTTAAGGATTCGGAAGCAATTCTCACTAATATGATCATCGCTCTTTTAAATGAAAAAGACGTACGTGAAGAGAATTTATTCTTACTTGGATTCAGTCAGGGCGCTGCGATGAGTTATATTTTGAGTTTACGAGGAAATATCAATCCGAAAGGCGTTATTGCCATGAGCGGATTTTTCCCTAGGCCAATAGAAAAATGGGAATCTATAAATACCAAATCTCAATTTCTTATCACTCACGGAAGCAAAGATGAAGTTCTTCCAACTTCAGAATCAATTTTTGCCCATAATTTTCTTATATCAAAGGGAATTTCTTCGGAGTATTATGAGTATAAAGGTAGACATAAAATGACACCACCGTTATTGGAGCATATAAATATATGGATTAGGAGCCACGCACCCCAAGGATGATCTTCAATAGCCTTGCATTCGCAATTTTTCTGCCCATCGTGCTGGCTCTCTATTACGTTCTCCCATTCAAAGGGCAGAACCGCATGCTGCTTCTTGCAAGCCTTTTCTTCTATGCCTGGTGGGATTGGCGTTTTCTTGGGTTGCTCGCTCTTACGATCCTCATTGATTTCTATGCTTCACATGCAGTGCATAGAGCAAAGACACATAAGCGAAAAAAGCAATGGATGCTTCTCTCGGTGATCACGAATGTCATAGTTTTAGTGATCTTCAAGTACAGCAATTTTTTTGTGCAATCTTTTGCTGTCGGACTATCTAACCTCGGATTTGTTGTTCATGCCCCTACTCTTGCTCTCGTTCTGCCAATCGGAATCTCTTTTTACACATTCATGTCAATGGCATACGTGATAGATGTCTATCGCGGGCAACTTACTCCGACACCTCATCTTTTTGATTTTGCTCTCTTCGTTTGCTATTTCCCACATCTTGTTGCCGGTCCTATTTTACGAGCACCACAGCTATTGCCGCAATTGACGCATGAGCGCCGGATTAAACTTGAGCAAATTCGTGACGGTATTTCTTTGATCGTAATCGGATATGTGCGCAAAGTGGTGATCGCAGATATTATTGCACCGCTGGTCAGCGAAGCTTTTACACACATGGATACGATGGGAAGCGGTGATCTTATATTACGAATGTATCTTTTCGCTATCCAGCTTTATGGTGATTTTGCAGGATACTCTGATATTGCACGCGGCGTAAGCAAACTCTTCGGCATTGAACTCAATCTCAATTTCGCAACACCGTATCTATCCCAAAATATCACTGAATTTTGGCGCAGATGGCATATTTCATTATCGAGTTGGCTGAGAGATTATGTCTATATCCCTCTTGGAGGAAATCGTAAAGGAAAATCTCGCACCTACCTTAATAATTTTCTTACTATGCTCATCGGCGGTTTGTGGCATGGGGCGAATTGGACGTATGTTGTATGGGGTGCGTTGAACGGTCTCTATCTCGGAATTCATAAAGCATATTTAGATCTTTCCGGAAAACCGCAGAAACAATCCATTGAACCGCTAAAGTGGACATTTGTCACACCTTTCAAAATCTTTTTTGTTTTCACGTTGGCTGCATTTGCATTTATAATTTTTCGAAGTCCTAATTTTTTAAGTGCATGGATGTACGTCACAAAAATGCTTTCCTTTCAGGGTGGGGTTACTTCTGTCGGTTCGTCTGTATTTATTATACCATTTGTCATTCTTGCATTCTTGCTTGATGTTTCTCAATATACCCGACTTGGCGAAAAGTTCGTCGCGCACGCTCCACTCTGGCAGCGTGCGATAGTTTTTGGAATACTTTTTGGTCTCGTGTTGACTGCAGGTGCGGATAACTCTCAACCATTCATATATTATCAATTCTAATGGTGAGAAAAGAAATTGTCATATCGCTCATAAAATATGCATTGCTGATTACGATAACTGCATATATATTTATCGTGATCGCTGTCTTTCTCATTCCGCACCTACCGCTTTCAAATAAGCGAACCTTCCATATAATGCTTCGTACACAAATCACTCTTGATCATGAAATGGAGGTCACGGAAAACGGCGAAGGAAGATCTCACCTTCTTTTTTTGGGGAGTTCAGTAGTCGAGCGAGGTGTAAGCGATACATTTCTTGATACACTTTTTAACCGCCAACACATTCCTTACTATGTAACGAATTCCGCAGCCGGCGGATTCTTCTCAAAAGCGAATCTTCTCATGTTTCGAAACATGCTCGAAAATGGATTGAAGCCAAAGAGAGTAATCTATGGCATTTTCCTTCAAGAGTTGAACGGTCGTTCTATTGTTCATAATAATATCAATGATACTTCCGAAATGAAGTTCAGGAAGAAGTCGCTATCGAACGTGTTACAATATGGAGCGGCTTCTCTTACTTCAATGCTTGACGCGCCTAACTTTCACATATACCTCTTCGCGATCAATAATGCGTTTCGCGATATTCACGATCCTAATTTTTTTCAGCGTTTAAGCTTTGGAGAAAATATGTTTGAGAGAGATTCAAACTATATACTAAATCCGGAATATCTGAAGGATCTTAAGGAGATCTATCACCTATGTAAAGAAAGAAATATCCCATTTGCTTTTTTCAATGCACCCATCCGTCCGAAAGTTGGATCAATTGCCGATCTTCCCTATTTACATCGACTTGAGGCATACCATGCCGTTGAGCAATTTGCACTCACTGAAAATATTCCGATCTGGAATTTTGATAAAAACGGCTTATTTGGTGATGATGAGTTTCTTGATACATACCATCTTACTTCAGATGGCGCTCACAAAATGACAGCGATGCTTGCTAATAAAATAGCTATATGGCAAAACGGGCATATCGAACAAGATATTACTACGCCTTTACCGGATAGTGGTAGAAGTAAAGTCCAAGATTCGCTCATCCGTACCGTGTTTGATTTTTAAAATTCCACTTCCGTTTTTTGATTCTAAATATTTCGAAAGGAAAAGCCAATCCTCTTTACGATCTCCTTCAGGCAAATCAACTTTCCCGCAAAATGTTTTCTCATCATCGAAGTCATTAAATCCATCCACGTGGTCACAGGCAAGGAAATAACTTGTTTTCCCGGAATCAAGCGAGAGTCTCAGTCTGAAATTATCATTTTCCTTTATTAAAGTAAATACTGTTTTGGGGACGATTGTAACTACACAGGAATCATATTGTATCCGAATCAATTTCTTTCCTAATGAATCGACTGATAAGTATTTCCCCCATCCCGGAAGGAATATATCCACATGCTGATATTGCACATTTATTGGAATTTTATAACTACACTCGATCTGGTTTTTCCACTGGCAGATTGATTCGTAAGGTGAGCCGCCAACCCATTTGTTCTCACTCGTATATCCACTCTTCACTGCATCGATCTTTTCCAGCATGAACGAAGGTTCTTCCGGGAAAAACATGCCGAGTTCTTTTTCTGAAACATAAGGATGTAAACCAAAAATAATATTATTCTTTTGAGGCGAATTGATAGTCAGACTCCAGGATCGCTGCTGGATTGGCTGAACTAAGCCCCCTTGAATCGACCCGAGTGAATAATTCTTCGTCATAAATGTATATTTATAAACAGAAGAATTCAGTGCAGTTGAGTAGCGCAATGCATCGCGGCTCCTTTTGATCTCATGCTGCGAATACGGCTCTCTTCTATTATTTGCGATCTCTCGTATTATGGGCGGTAGTTTGAACGACGATATTGCAGCAAATGCAATATCCGGAAGAATATGTTTTAGTGAATCTTCAAAAAAATATTCGCCATAACTTGCTGCTTCTGCGTTTCGGGTATCGAATGCAGCGTCATTACCAACCCGAGAGTGTGCACCGCAGAAGTTTCCATTCAAATACTGACTTGCATAATCTACCAGAAGGTATTCTAACATCATGACGCATTTTTTCTTCATAAGAATATCTTTTGCATATTCAGAAAGCAATATAAGAGGCGTAATAAAATAATATAGATAACGGGGCGAATCAAATTCGATTTGACCCAAACGTACAGTTCTGTTTATCCAGTAATTTATGTAATCCTCTGACTCTTTGTGTATCTCTTTTGAGGAACGATGCATATACCATTCGGATGCCGGTAAATTGGGCCATTCCTGCGACATTAAATAGAGTGAGC
>JANYLL010000153.1 GCA_025357895.1 Ignavibacteriota bacterium | reverse complement strand
GAACTCGATGACGGACCCGGTGTCGTAGTTTAAGATCTCGATGCCGATGGCTGGGACGATATCTATTTGCCCGGCGGTCTGGATTCCGATAAACTGTTTTTAAATATGCATGACGGCACCTTCAAGAATGTTGCGACAAGTAGTTTTGCTATTCACTCACCTGATAGAAGAATATTTCCTCGCGGCGGCTCCGCATTTGATTATGACAATGACGGTTTTCCGGATATTTATGTATGCTGCGAGAACAGAGATATTCTCTGGCATAATAATGGCGATGGTACATTTACCGATAGAACAAGGCTTGCCAATCTAAACTTCCCATTAGCTCAGAATGAAAGTAACAGTTCATCGTTCGGGGATTTCAATGGTGACGGCTACAATGATTTTTATGTATCACGGTGGATTGAGGAATCAAAGTTTCTTACTACCGGGACCAGTGATACCGGTTATGCACATAAAGGATTTCCGAACTGGTTCTATGTAAATAACGGTAACGGGACATTTACCGAACGTGCCGTAGAATTCAAAGTGGATGGTGATACGGGAACATCGAACATCGCTCTGTTTTTTGATTACGACCGCGATGGTGATCTTGATCTGTTCGTAGGGAATGACTTCGGCGTTGACCTGACACCTAATCAGGTCTTTAAAAATTTGCTGATGGAAACAGGCGAAGCAAAATTTGTAGACGTTACGAAAGAACTCGGTCTTGCAGCGCATGTATTCTGTATGGGCATCGCTCCAAATGATTATAATCGCGATGGTAATTTTGATTTCTATGAGACGTCTATTGGACCGGAGCGTTTTTTCAAAAATAACGGTGATAATACTTTTACAGATGTTATATCCAAAATAGTGCAGGGCGGAAATCTTCCTCCCGGTGTTGGCTCAAATGGGTATGAACGTCATGGCAGTTACATGACAACGACATGGACTCCTGTTTTTGGTGATTTTGATAATAACGGATGGGAAGATGCGATGATCGTACATGGGTACGAAGGTGGTATCTCTCCCTGGCTTGCAAATCAGAACAGATCAGACACGTCCATATTTTTTCGTAACATCGGTAATTTCTTCGAAGATTTTACTGATTATGCTCTGATCGACCGATTTGGAAAAAAGATGACCCTTGATATCGGCGGAAGGGGTGGGGCTTACATAGATTATAATCATGACGGAAAAATTGATCTCTGCTTTGCTTCATTAGGAACGAGCGGATTAACAACACATGATTTTCGTTTATTGAAAAATATCACACCGGATACAGAAATTCCTTCTCATTGGCTTGAGATGAGATTTACAGCTGTACGAACGGCAAAAGAAGGTATTGGAACGATCGTTGATGTTTGGGCAGGCGGAATTCGTCACTCACGTCAGGTTTCAACCGGAGGTGGTTTTGGTTCTCAGAACTCGCTGATGCAGCATGTGGGCCTTGGAGAACTTTCGATGGCTGATTCGATTATAGTTTATTGGCCCTGCGATAAACATCGCAATCGAACGATCAATAAATATTTTAATATAGCTGCAGACCAGATCATTCATTATACCGAAGATACGGTTATAAAAAGCGTAGTACATTCGGCTCCAACCGCTCAGTCTAAGGAGCAGATCAAAATATATCCATCTCCGGCACGGAATATCCTGAATGTGAATACTTCTGATGCTTCGGTTTCGAAACGTTTCGAGATCTATGATATGCTTGGTATCAGGCAGATCGATGAAAAATGTAATGAAAGCACGTTTTCGCTTTCAGTGAGTAATTTAAAACCCGGATGCTATGTACTGCGAATCACGTCGGCAGGAAATATCGTCACCAAACGATTTGTTAAAGAGTAGCAGATGATGAAAGTATGCAAAGAGGTTCTGTAATCATCATCTTCTTCTTGTTAACCTACGCCGGATGTGTATATAACTATCCGGTGCTTTCTGATAAATTTTCCGCTATCGAAAAGCAAACTCTTAGTTCTCATTGTGCTTCAAGTAGTTGTCATGGCGATGGGACAAAAGGTCCATTTCTATGGCTAAAAGCTGATAGTGCATATAACCAATTGTTATTCAATCATGAGATCACCAATGATTCGGCAAGAAGTCTGAACTACAAAGTCCTCGTGGTTCCATATAAGCCGGAAGCGAGTTTTCTCGTAACGAAAATTACACTTGAACAGACCAATGGCAATGGCTTTGGTGAGTTAATGCCATCGAGACATGATCGTCTTCCCCAAGATCAGATCGATGCAATTATCAGTTGGATCAAACGTGGCGCTCCAAATGATTAAGAGTACCATTTATATATGGTACTATTTTGCAATCTTCTGACGCTTATTCGGGATTAAGAACACTAGAGAAATGCTCCCGAGTATGGAGACCGTTGCCCCGTAAATAAAAACTGCCGAATGTCCTACACCATCCCATAACAATCCGCCTACTATACTTGCGATAAGCTGTGATAGCCCCACAGTTGTTGAATACCATCCTATTCCGGTTGCCTGCATTTGTTTTGGGATAAGATCGGCACCAAAAGATTTACCCACTGATCTGAATATACCTTGAAACAGCCCATATACAACGAATAGTATTCCAATTAGGAGGATATTGGATGCAAATGCAAATCCCGCATAAGAAATAAAAAAGATCACAAATGAAATGAGGAGCAAAGGCTTTCTTCCAAACTTATCGGATAGCGATCCCGAAGGAAGAGATAAAATTGCTGCGGCAAGGTTAAGCAATGCATAGAGCATGATCGTCATTTCAAGTGAACAGCCTTTTTCTTTTGTCTGAAGGATCAGGAAGGTATTGCTCGAATTGCTGATACAAAAAATTGCTGTTACTAATAGATATTTCCAATATATCGTGGGAAGTTGCCGCCAGTGTACATCTTTTTTTGTCTTTGATTTTCCGGCGCTTTTTGTTTCTTTAACAAAAAATATCATACTCACTGAAAGAAGACCTGGGATGACGGTTAGATAAAAAATTGTCCGAATACCAAACGCTAACCAAAAGAAAAGTATAATAGTAATGAGTGGTCCGATAAAGGCTCCCATATTATCGCCAATGCCTTCGAATCCGAAGGCCTTTCCTTTCTTTGTTGCATCAACTGAAGAAGTGATCAGAGCATCACGAGGCGCCGAGCGGGTACCAACTCCTAAGCGATCAGAGAATCGCACTGCAAGAGCTATAGGCCATATCCCAGCTGCTCCTATAAAAGGTTTTGATAATGCAGAGAGCGTATAGCCGATAAGGGCAATGGTCTTTCTCTTTTGAAGTTTATCTGAAAGGAAGCCGGATAATCCCTGAATACAATACTGTGTTGCCTGTGCAATTCCTTCGATCACTCCGAGAATACTTCCGCTGGCTTTAAGTGTTTCGGTTATAAAAATCGGGAAAAGGGGGATAGAGCATTTCCGAAGCAATATCGGAAAAAAAGGACGCAAGAGTTATCAAAAAAACATTTCTCCCAAGTCCTGAAACATATTTTTTTATTGAGAATCTCATC
Source organism: Ignavibacteriota bacterium (assembly GCA_025357895.1). Lineage (GTDB taxonomy): Bacteria > Bacteroidota > Ignavibacteria > Palsa-1295 > Palsa-1295 > PALSA-1296. Next base: position 7,163 of record JANYLL010000153.1, on the reverse strand, counting down.
ATTTGCTCTGCTCAAGGCATAAGTATAAAACGACAAAGGAACGCATAAAAAAACAAAGGTGATCGGAGGAGTATTTGAGGAAATAGGAATCTCCTTACGGTAGCGCGCATGAGTCAATCATCGAACTCTTTTCTGCGAGATTTGAGTCTTATCGTCAAACTTGCACATACTCTGAGTGCTTGGCAACGCACCACTCCTGCTTCACAGTTCCCATTACCTTAACAGTTCGTACTATCCTACCGAGAGGGAATCTAATAGTACTAACATTGCTGCTAAACTTACTCAAGGTCCTATTTGACTCGAATAATGAGAGGGATCGAAAGAAGCCTAATATTGGCATTCCATTTGCATCCCAAAAAAGACAGGCATTCACACAAACAACACAAGCTTCGTAGGAAAAATTATCAGTATTTCTCGCGAAACCGATTCTGCGCTCATTCCGTAACGAGAATGATTCATTTAAGCAACTAAACATTGTCATAAAAGATAGGGTATTCAGATAAACGGAAAACCATCCCTAAAAAAGCGCGTTGCAGCACGGACATTTTTGATACAAATGTCTGCTATAATCTTGGCTTTATTGCCCCACGCAGTTGGAGATGGTTAACTAATCCGAAATACGCAGCACACAGCCGAAAAGATAAACGGACATCTAAAGGCATCTCCCAGAAACTTGTCGAGACCACTAATGAATTGTTCAGGATCTCAGTCATGATTTGCCCCAGAACTTATCGAAAAAGAAGGGGGAATAATCTCGCCTAATTCCGTCCTAAATATATCCTGGATCGAGCTAAGTATTCTTCGCCGAAACGCTCAGGAAGAAGGTAAGAGCTGTTGAGAGATTCGTCTCACTAAGGTTTCGAGTGTTTTGGAATTGCGGACTTGGTAATAGGCTGCATAGGAACATACTTTTATTCAAGGTCGGGTGCTTGCCGCCCTTTCCAAACTTCATAAACTCTTCCTTTGGATATATTTGATCGAGCCGCACCTCGTATTTCCATGAAGACGTGCCAATATAGATTCGCTTTGCAGCTAGTTTATGCACTCGCTGATATCCAGAGCCGTGTTGAAGGTTGGGTTAGCTATGGTGGAAAATTATGAAGGGGAACATTCACAAAGTATTTTGTAACTCCAAGCGTGGGATGAAAAAGCTATTGTAGCAGATCATAAATCAACACAGAGTTAGATACCCTCCATCACCTTCTCGAATTCTGGCATAATACGCAAGGCATCAAGATCTGGATCACTTCGCAGCGCATTTACATTGGAATATCCTCTATCAATAGCTCTCATTAGTGCACTAATTGCTTTCGTATACTCTCCTTGCCTAACAATCATACAGGCGCAGTTGTAAATAGTGTTTCCATCACAGTTTGAGTCCGAGACAAGCTCATCAATGATTCGCAAACTCTCTTCCTTACGTCCTAAGAACTCCAAGAGAATAGCATAATTCATTTTTTCATTTTGGTCGTCAGGATTTTTCTTTAGATGCCATTCGAAGTAGGGCAGAGCTCTTTTTGCTGACACGTTACGTTTCAGAATATCTTGCGATCGTTCATATTGAATGCAAAGATTAGTGTGAGCACCTAAATTTGTAGGATTGAGACGAACCGCTTCTTCAAAATGTCTTGCCGAATCAACATGATCCCATAATTCTGAATAAATAAATGCAAGTTGGAAATGACCCCCAAAGTTTTTCGGATCAAGTTCAATAACTTTCTTTGCAGCTTCGATCGCTTTTTCTTTCTCGTTATTTTGAAGATGAAAATCGCTAAGAGCATAATAAACAATGGGCAAATCCGGATCTAACTGGTTTGCTTTTTCTATAGCTTCCTTAGCGCAGGATAAATGAAAATCAGTATGTTCGTAACCTCTGTAAAGACCAGTATGAACGCGTGAGACGAGTGCGTAGGCAGTGGTAAAGGATGGATCAATCTTTAGTGCTTCACTTAAGCAATCAAGCGCATAAAGGAAGCCCTGCTTTGTATAGCGGTTAAAATATATATTTGCTTTTTGATATAACTCGTACGCTTCAAGGTTGTCCGTAATTTTCTGCTCAATTTTCTTCACGTCCAGCGGTGTCAGTTTAAGTTTCAAGCCTTCAGTAATCTGGCGTGCTACACGCTCCTGAAAATCGAAAATATCATCGAATGTACCGTCGAACTTATTCTGCCAAATCTGTGAATTTGTCTTTGTATCAGTCAATGAAGCAGATATCCGAATTCTTTCTCCGGCTTTTCTGACTGTGCCTTCAACTATATAACGGACTTCCAACTCTTCGCCAATAACGCTGGCTTTTGGCCTGTCTTTTCTATAGACCATGACAGATGCTCTTCCTGGCACAATAAGTTTGCTCAGGCTTCCAAGCGTTCCGATGAGTTCATCCATCATTCCATGGGCGAACCATTCATTATCATGCGATGGTGAAAGGTCTTCAAACGGAAGAACGGCGAGGCGTAGAAACCCATTATACCCTTTTGAACTCATTGCCAACATTGCATCATGAGCACTTTGTCCGTCACGAAGATTTGCAAGCGCCTTTGTGATGCCCTCAGTATCGTTTATTTTTAATCGCTGCAATCCTGCAAGAGGGTACTCAAAAATAACCGGTAAAAGAACATCTTCAAGAATAACCGGAAGTATATTTTTTCGTTTCTCGGAAGCAAGTTGAATTTCTTTCGCGCAGTTATGGGAGGAAGCGGAATGCTTCGAGATCAAGAAAAGAAGTGTATGGCAATTATTGAGCGCTGTTACAATCTGACTGGTCCAATTCATCGCTCCGTCAATTCCCTCTGTATCCATCCAGACAGAATAGCCCGTAGCATGTAATTGATCTGCAAGAGCTGACGCTCGGTCACGATCACTGGAGGCATAGGAGATGAAGATGTTGTGGTGCATTCAAAACAAAAATACGGCAGAAAGCGGATGGACAATGAAATCTGTCTTAAAGATGCGGCTGGGCATTTTTGTTACTGAATATGTATTCAAGCAACTCTAGCTCCAGTACTATTCAAAAAATTGTTTCTCGTCAATTTTTTGACGAGGTGAACTTGCTGTGAATTCACAGACAGTTATGTTCCGCAGATGTTCAGATTAACAAAGTCATAGATCATTTAAGACGGGACATTGTAAGTAGAATTCGGTGCCATTAGCCATATCAATATTCCGGCTGCTAGAGGCATCCGCGATCTGTGTTGAAATTTATTTATTTTGCTAATCGTTATCTGTATAATTGAATAATTGATGCTCTAAAAATTACAGCTTAAGTGAGTAAGTGGAAATTCGGAGATAAACCATAACCTACGAACAAGTCGCATGAGTTCATTGAAAACTAACTTATATACAGCCAATCTCACCTAAGATGAGGGCATCGGAGTCAATTATTCATGCTAATATCGTGTTAGATGTTCGCCGCGGATATGTTAGCAATACAAAAATTCCGATCCACTTGGTATTTTCATGTACTCTTAATTTTATTAATGAGTGCTATTTCCGCTTATTCAAAAACTCCTCCTAAAAAAAATAAAATTGTTTACGCAAGGCAGCTTACTGTTGAAAATGGACTCTCCTCCAACTTAGTCTTTACCATATTACGAGATTCTAAAAATTTCACATGGGTAGGTACAGTAAATGGACTAAATAAATATGACGGACATAGCTTTCGACATTATTTTCACAAATCAACTGATTCCTCGAGTATTCAGAGTAATGTTGTAAAGGCAATTGTTGAAGATAAATCTGGTGTGATCTGGGTTGGCACTGAGGGCGGACTTGACAAGTTAGATCGAAATACAGATAAATTTACACACTATAGGTTCAACTCATCAAATCCTGGTTCTATTGGCTCTGACAATGTAACAAGTCTTTTCGTTGATTCAAAAGGCAGACTCTGGATTGGTTTAGGAAATGGCGAACTGGATTATTTCGAGCCACGATCGCAAAAATTTTGGAGATATACAAACGTTTCTTCAATAAACTTTTCATTTCTAATAAATGCAGTTACTTATATATCAGAGGGCTCTCATGGTATCTTATATGTTAAGAAGCAACGAGGGACAGTTGTCTTTGATCCTTCTTCAGCAGAATGTGTAGAATTATCAGTTCTTGATCAAATGGAAAAAAAATATGTTGAATCGGCTATAGTTATTAGAGCACCAAGATATAATGGCGGACTTTTCTGGGAGAATGCACATTCCATCTATTCTTTTAAGTCATTAACATCGCATTTAAATATTACAGATGGTGAAATAATAAATTCGCAATTGCGGATATCTCTTTTTGAAGCAAAGCATCTTATTTATCGGAGTGATTCAATACTGTGGAATGTTTCATCATATGGTATTCAAGAGATAAATGTTTCTTCCTCCACAATATTAAATGTCGAGGTCCACTCATTAAAAAATACAGCAGTAAAATTACGGGGGCCCCGCGATGGATTCACCGCTAAAGATGGCGCCGTGTGGATTGCATCAGAAAATGGTATAGTAATAATTGAGCAGAACTTTCAGCCTATTGATCTATTCCCATTGCCGGAAGATAACAATACATATTATTCTTCAGCAAGGTCTTTATGCTTAGATAACCATGAGAGACTTTGGGTGGGCGCGAGCAAGGGACGTTTATATTACGCTGATACCTCAAGGACTATTCTCCATGAGTATTTTTTTCATAATTTCACAAATGACGGAGCATTAAATAGGATGAGCTTTGATGACAATAATTTTCTTTGGATCGTAGGAACTAGAACTCCATTATTACGGGTCGATGTAAAAAATAATCGTACAATCAATTTCGTAAAGAACAGTTCTCTGTCACTTGCATCAACTGCACATTCATTACTAATTGACGGATCTTGTCTCTGGACCGGCTCAAAAGAAGAAGTAAAATTACCTGTCAAAGGAGTACTGAACTTTCTAACTCTTTCTCCTTTATCAGCTAATCATTATGAATATCTACCTAATGACACCGGGTTGACCTCAAATAGAATCGTATTGACGATAGTAAAAAAAGACGAGAATGCCTTATGGCTTGGTACGGCCCATGGTTTATTTTTGTTTGATATTAGAAGTGGTAAATTTATCCGTTATGCACATGATCCAAAAGATCCGAATAGCATCAGTGGAGATAATGTATGGGCTATTCAGAAAGATAGAACAGGTAAATGGTGGATTGGTACTTACAGCGACGGTCTGAATCTTTTTGATGAAAAAAAACAAGGCTTTACTCATTTCACGATAGAAGATGGTATGGCAAGTAATAGTATCCGTTCTATTCTTGAAGATATTTCCGGTAATCTTTGGATATCCACAGATCATGGGATATCATATTTTGATCAAATTGCAAAAACATTCACGAATTACGGCATTTCAGACGGCCTCCTGGATCTTGACTACGAACCTAATTCAGCAGCGATCTCACGAAACGGAAAAATGTATTTTGGGGGAGCAAAAGGTGTAGTAAGTTTTTTTCCTGACGCACTCAAAAGAAAATATGTTGTTGCCCCGCTTTTTATTTCTGGTTTCCGCATCGCCAATAATCTGCGTTTTGGTGAAATCCCAAGCGGCAGTTCGATAACTCTGGATTATACAGAAAATGATTTTTCTATCGAATTTGCTAAACTTGACTATCTTGATCCCGAGCAGAAACAATATGAATATATGCTTAAAGGTTTTGACCCGGAATGGATATCTTCTGGAACCGTAAATATCGCACGGTATAATAATATCGAGCCGGGCAAATACACATTTCGCTTTCGAGAAAAGAATGATACCACAATTTCTTTCGCATCGGCCTTTATCATCTCACCTGCTTTTTGGATGACATGGTGGTTTAAGTCTTCGATGTTGATGGTATTTGTATTTCTGACTGCATTTCTGTATAGAAGAAGAATTAGAAAATTGAAAGAATTTCAAGTGCAACTCCAGCTTGCTTCGGAAAATGAACGTATTGAGTTGTCCGGAGAACTGCACGACGGACCTCTTCAAGACTTATATGGGACGAGATTTATGCTTGACCCTCTTATTCGATCCGAAGGAACTGCGAAGGATGCTACAAAACTTGATAATATATTAAAAAAAGTAAGGGCGGATCTTCGCACCCTGACAGGAGATTTGCAAATTCCAGCTTTTGACCTAGGTTTCGCCGTAGAACTTCGACTTTTTTGTGATGGTTTTGGAGAACGACACCCTGCAATACAAATAGTAGCGGATATAACTAATGAGGTTAAGCCTATTCCTATTAAATCAGCACAGAATCTTTTCCGGATATTTAGAACAGCGATGGCGAACATTGCTGAGCATGCCAATGCCTCGAAAATTGAAGTGAGTTTTGTCACAACATCTGAGTTTGCAACGTTAAAGATAGTAGATGATGGAATAGGTTTTACTGTTCTTAATGATATTAGAGAATTGAGTCGTAACAAACATTATGGATTATTTTTGATGCAGAATTATGCTTCATCAATGAATGGAAAATGTTTAGTATCTTCGGTATTAGGTAAGGGATCGGTTGTCGAAATCATTATTCCATTTAAGTTGTCATTTTGGAGAAAGATGGCAATCCGATAGAGTAGTTTTTTTTATCGTATTTTTGCATAAATGAAACCAATACGAGTTCTTATTGCTGACGATCATGAAATGGTACGCAAGGGCATTCGCTCTTGGCTTGAAGCGGAAACTGATATTGAAGTAGTTGATGATCTGGAGAGAGGAAAAGACATTATTCCAAAAATGGAAATCCTCAAGCCAGATGTTCTACTCCTCGATCTTCACTTCCCTGATGTGCATGGTCTCGATGTAGTCCGTTCACTTCGAGCGAAAGGTAATGCTACGCCAATCCTCGTCATGACTGGTTACGAGAAACAGCGTGCAAAGGCCGTTCTTGAAGCTGGTGCAAACGGTTTTATCAGCAAAGAAGAATCCAAAGAGCGTGTACTCGAAGCAGTTCGTTGGGCAGGAAGAAAAGAGGGGGGAATGTGGATTAGCCCTGCCGCAGCACAAGAAGCTATCCAATCCGATAAAGCCATTGCCTTTGTTGATCTTACTAAAACAGAAATAAAAGTTCTCTCTCTTATTGAACGCTCAAACACCCAGATAGCCGAAACACTCTTTCTTTCTGAAGGAACGGTGAAGAATCATATTTCCAATATTTACAGCAAACTTGGC
>JANYLL010000066.1 GCA_025357895.1 Ignavibacteriota bacterium | reverse complement strand
CATTGCCGATTGTTTTTGGAAAAAAGATAAAGGATTCTCCGAGATTATTACTTCACGCCGACAGACGGCAAACTTCCCGCCTGAACTTAATTCTTTCAGCGTCGGAGATATTTTAAATTTTTATGATAACCGGATCGAATTTAATGATCTCAGCCTCGTTGGTCCTGCTGCCGATGATGCGTTCGGTTCGTACGATTACGATCTGAAAGGAGCAGGGATGCTTTCTGGCGCAAGTGTCTATCAAATATCTGTTGAACCCGGGCTACTGACAGAAGGATTTGAAGGAATGCTGTGGATCGATCAAACCGATTATACTATTGCCTATCTCGATCTTTCACCAAGCGAAGCGGTAAAGATCGGACCGATAAACAATATTCATTTGCAGCAGACATTCGAACTGCTCGAAAATAATTATTACCTTCCGATCGATCTCCGAACGAATTTCTCGGTTAAATTTCAAATGCCCTTTATCCCTGAATTCAAATTTGAATTATTATCTGTTTTGCAAAATTATTCAGTTAATAAAAGTGTCGAGGATAGCTTATTCGGAATTCGCAGACACAGAGTTGCACCACTTGCAGATTCTGTTGATACAACAAAATGGGCAGCAAGCCGCGCCATCCCACTTGCCGCTGATGAAGAAAAGGCCTATCATCGCATTGATAGCTCTGTTGCCGTTGCAAGCAAAGACTTATCAAGTCATTTCAGTATTTTGGATATTCTTTCATACATAGATGTTCCCCGCTATAATCACGTTGAAGGCTGGCGGTTTGGAGTGTCAAAGAAATTCACACCTGTTTCATCCTTCCCTTTTTCAGTCGAAGGGGAAGTTGCGTATGGATTATTAGATAAGCAATGGAAATACGATGTCGACATTAGACAAGGCATATTATGGACAATAACATCTGATAAAGAATTTGTCGGCGATCTTAACGGCGGTTTCAAAGGAAAAGTAGTAAAGAGTACATCCGTATTATTATCATTTGAAGGAAAATATTTTGATGATCTCACGGCTCGCGGAGATGCTTATGGTTCGATACAAAATACAATAACTTCACTCGCCTATAATAAGGATTATCAGGAGTTCTATCATGAGAAAGGGTTTTCGGCGGCATTAATATTTGATCGTGGTAGGGGTCCGCTATCACTTTTTTACAAGAATTCCAATATTTGGGATGCAGGTGCCCTGCACATAGTAAACATAGATAGTGTAAATACAAAAAAACATTTAAGTACATTTAGCCTTTCCGGCAATCTGTACCAATTGAGATTACCTTCTTTAGGAAGCCTTGAGATAAAAATTGGTGCTGTATGTGAAATTACTTCAAAGTATATCGGAAGTGATTACAATTTTTCTACAAATTCCTTAGAATTATTTCTCAAAAAAAGGTTTGGCGGGTTGGGCGTCACAGAATTGATATTGAGAGGAGCAGGGATTTCGGGGGAAGTACCACGATGGAATGCTCTCTTTTTCGAAACACGAAGCGGCTTTTTCTCCCATCAGGGATATTTTCGCGGACTTGCACCTTTTGAATTTCTCGGTAATAATCTCATATCTCTAAATTTAGAACATAATTTTTATGATCTTCCCACTCGAATCCTCGGTATTCATTTCCTCGATCAATTCGATCTACATTGGCTGATTCATGCAGGTATAGGAACTCTCGAATTCAATGGCACGAGTAATTTCCCTGATCAAACAACAGACCGCAAACCCTACTCCGAAATTGGTTTTGGTATCGGAAATATTTACAACATCCTTCAATTAGAAGGAACATGGCGATTGACACATCAGCAGCAATCGAATTTTTACCCGACGCTGGAACTTCGGTTGTCATTCTAAACTTCAAATTTCTAAAGACGTTTTCGCAAATTCGAATGTTCTACTATTCTCTATGGCTCATGAAGAAGAATTACTCGGTAAGGCGTATGACGCCCGATTGATGAAACGGCTCCTGAAATACCTCCGCCCATATAAGTGGCAGGTGACGGGGGCTATTGTTGTCACGCTCTTTATTTCTTTGCTCGGTCCGCTTCGCCCATATCTTATCAAAGTTGCGATCGATGACTATATCGTCGGCGGAAATAACGAAGGGCTTTGGAAAATCCTTATTTTCTTGATCGCAAGCGTTCTCCTTCAAGCGGCAGTTCAATATGCTCAGACGATCATTACTCAATGGATCGGGCAGAAAGCGATCTATAATCTCCGCAAAGAACTTTTCGAAGATCGG
>JANYLL010000044.1 GCA_025357895.1 Ignavibacteriota bacterium | reverse complement strand
CCGAACACCAATTATTTAGATGATTATTCCACCAGCCCGGATGCAAAGAACGATGCATTCCTTACCTTCGGAGTAGGATTCAGTTATTATATTTTTGCACCGCCAATAGCTCACGATAAAGATGTAGACCACTCCGAACGTACGACTAATATCACGAATATCTATACGACGAATATTATTAAAGCTGATACGGTCGTCGTCAAAGAGATAGATACAGTTTACAAGACGAAGATTATTAAGGGTACAGTCTATGATTTCCCTGGTACGCTCTTCATCGTAAATACTGACGAGTTCAATACTTCATTTCCGGGAAATTTGCAGAACTTGCATAACATTAAAACGCTTCTTAACCAATGCCCAGAGTTAAGAGTTGAAATTCAAGGACATGCAAGCCATGAAGGTCCTGCTGCCCGCAATCAGGAGCTATCTGATATGCGTGCAAGAAAGATCAAAAATTGGCTTATTGCGCAAGGAGTAAGTCCTGATAAGATCGCCGGTACGGTCGGCTTAGGTGTCAGTGATGACGCTGTGATCGAACCAACCAATTCAACGCCAGCACAACTTGAAGCTGCACGTGTTTTGAATAGACGCATCTCTGTTAAAGTAGTCGAAGGTTGCCATTAAGAGCAATCACGTGGTTACTTGTGAACTAGAGAAAGCCCTGCTATTATAGCAGGGCTTTTTTTTGATTATTTATGAACTTACTTTTGGGGTTTTTCGGAAAGTTCTTCTCTTTCTTTTTACAGGATCTTGGCTCATCAAAAGCGCCAGTGGTACTAACACCGGAATATTTTCGAACATGATAACTATAGTTGAAGTGATCGGAACGGCAAGGATCATTCCCAGCGGACCCCAAACCCAGCCCCAAAAAATAATGGAGACAAGTATTAAGAGCGGGCTAATATTAAGTCTGGATCCCATTACCTTGGGTGAAATATAACTGCCGATAAGAAGTTGCGAGACAATAACTATGGCTCCAACAAGGATTGGAGTTCCTAACGTATCGAATTGTAAAAATGCCAACAGGATCGGCAGAATAATGGCGAAAATAGAGCCAATACTTGGTATGAACATCAGTAAAAATGTCAGCGTACCCCAAAGGAAAGCAAGATCAACTCCGAATAGTAGAAGCACAACAGTCATCGCAACAGCAGCGAAAGTGTTTATTATCAGTGTGGTCAGTAGATAGCTTCGCACCCTTGTTTCAATATTTGTCAGGATCATATTAAGTTGCAGTGAACCGGCTCGGGGAAAAGATTTTTCAATTTTTGTACTGAATTGTCCATGTGATGCAAGAATAAAAAGCATGAACAACAGGACTAATGCGAAACTGCTTGCCAGGGAGGTAAAAGAGAAAACTGCATTGACGATTTTTCCGGGTTCAAACATTGACATCGGATTGAAATTCATGGCATCCTTTTCAAGACCCGGAGAAATTCTCCCTAACAGGCGAGTTATTTCGGGAAATAAAACATGCTCCCACTTTGCCGCATACTTCGGATAAACTTCAATAAAAGAAGTGATCGTAGTTCCGACGATGACAATTATTCCCGTAAGAACTAATGCAACCACTCCTAAAATTAAGAGGATCGTGAAGACCATAGGTACTTTCTTTCTTCGAAGCAACGCTACCAAGGGCATGAAAATATTAGCAAGAAACAGTGCTGCAACAAATGTTAAAAATGCATCACTGATAAAATGCAGAAATATTCCTACGATAACTACTGAGACAATAGCTGCCGGTATTGCATAAATACTTCTTGGGTGATGCGTCTGCTCGTCGGATGTAATATGCTCCATTCTTTAAAATTACAATATTTTTAGGTTCTGAGAGTAATTCGTCAAATTTAAGTGTGACAAAACTACAGTAGGGGGAGTTTATTATAGGTAACTCTTAACTATAATTCGCTATGAAACGTTTTGTGTCCCTGATCATCCTCGTTCTTATTTCGCAAAGTGCATCCGCCCAGATCAATGTCTGGCGTTGGCAGAATCCATCGGGTGAAGGCACATCCTTGCATGCTGTGCAAATGATCAATTTGAATACTGTTTTTGCCTGCGGAAATTATGGCGCAGTACTAAAGACAACCGATGCCGGTATCACCTGGAATATTGATTACGGTCCTATCTGGGGTACTGCGGAACATGGTCCTTATCGGGGCAATTACTTTGCACTCTCCTTTCTCGATTCCAATTACGGAATGATCTGCGGCGATAGCGGACATATCATAAAAACTACAGACGGCGGAAGTACCTGGACGTGGCTGGTAACAAATACCAGAGCAATGCTCAATAGCATAGTTGTCATTGATACGAATACGGCGATCGTTGTTGGAAAAGAAGGGACGATCTTGCGAACTCTTAATGGCGGAGCAACCTGGCAGCCTGTACCTTTTGAAATTGTTGTCGATTTTACCAGTATAAGAAAACTCCGCCCGGATTTCCTGACTGTTACCGGATACAACGGAGCACTATATAAATCAACAGACCGCGGCTTATCATGGAATCGCATCCCACTACAAACCGATACGACGATTTACGGCAATAATATCAAAGGGCAGGTGTTTTTAGATGGTTTTAAAGGAACGGTGATAGGCCAAAACGGAGTGATCCTGCATACGATCAATGGAGGATACTTATGGAAGCAACAACTTTTAAATGATACGGTCTTTCTCACTGCAACTCTCAATTATATTGATGGGAAAGACCCGAATATACTTGCAATGGTCGGAGATTATGGAACAATCCTCCACACGGTCGATGGCGGCACAACTTGGGACCGTGTGAACCTGGGTATTACCGATTCACTTCGCGGTCTTTCGTTCTATGATAAATATAATGCAATGGCAGTTGGGAAGGATGGCATAATTTTGCGAACAACTGATGGCGGAGCGAATTGGAAATTTCTTCCTTCGCGACCACTTACCGATAAACTTAATGGCATCGCATTTAATAAGGGAGACACGTCACTTGGAATTGCCGTGGGAGATTACGGAGCGATCATGAGGACAACAAATGGCGGTGCGCATTGGGATCTGATCCCGACCGGAACGCTCATGAACTTCAACGGAGTCACTTTTTCGGATGCAAGAACAATTATTACAGACGGAGATCACGGTATGATCCTGAAATCCACCGATGGAGGATTGACGTGGAAACAGCAGAAAAGCAGTACAACAAAAAATCTTAAGAGCATTTCATTTCCGACGCCGGATTTCGGATGGGCAGTGGGAGATTCTGGAATAGTACTTTCAACCGTAGATGGCGGAGTGAATTGGACATTGCATCCATTCAGTAAAAAAAGATCCTTTACGGGAGTTGCCTTTCCTGATGTTTTGCATGGCTATATTTGTTCCGATCACGGATTATATACCACAACAGATCGCGGGACGACATGGCAAGAACCTGAAGATGTGACATATTATCTCAATTGTAAGGGTGTTTCTTCGCCATCGCCAAATATGGTGAGTATTGTGTTTTTACCATGTAATTTTGGCAATGGACAAGATATGCTTGATACGCGCGATGGCGGCGTAATGACTACTCAAGATGCCGGTAAGACCTGGATGAGGCATAATTTGCCTACTCCCATGGGACAAGGATTTAATGCTGTATATTTTAGTGATACTATGCATGGCACAGTTGTGGGCGGTGTGCCATCGGGGGTATCTGATGGAGGGACTATTTTCCATACTACTGATGGGGGATTGACATGGATAGAGCAGCAAAGTAATACAAAGAATCGTATTTACGGAATCTGCTTCGGAACAAACAAAGCAGGAACGGCAGTCGGATGGAGGGGTAATATTATGCGGATTACGACAAATGAATAGGGATATCAGTGGGATGCAGTCTCCATTTAGGCACTAATTCAGAATTAGAAATGAAGAATAAAAAAAACAATATGCGTACCATTATCATAGTATTTTCGCTCTTCGCTTGCAGCAGAGCTTTCGCTCAGCCGGGCTGGATAATGCAGCAAAGCGGAACAATAAAAAATCTGCGGTCTATTTCAACCTATGATGGAGTAAATGCTGTTGTTGTTGGCGTAAACGGCACAGTTGTAACCACAGATAATTCAGGAATGCGCTGGACTTTACAGGAAAAGCCTGTAAGTCAGAATTTGAATGGCGTGACTTCTATCAGCGTGAAAATACTGATCGCTGTCGGTCCGAAAGATTCGATTTACCGGTCAACAGATCACGGCACAACATGGAGGGGGTATAGAAGCAAAGTGCGAGGAGAGTGCTTTACCATAGCAAGCGTTAATGAACTTACATCGATTGATTTTGATACATCAAATAAAGTATGTGTCGTCGCCGGCGATAGAGAGGAAGTAATTTTTTCAGAAGATTCCGGATTGCAGTGGGTGGAAAGATTTCCTTCTCCAAATGAAGAAATAAATCTGCATGGCGTCTCTTCCATCAAAGGTATGATTTTTACAGTCGGCGATACACTCGGTATCGGCGCAAAGACACCGGGAACCGGATACAGTAGAATATTGACTTCTAAAGATGAAGGCGATACCTGGGATAAGCACAGTACCAATTTACCAGGTGTGAGTCCTTTTGGCTCCGGAATTTCATTTTATGGATGTAATGCAAGAACCGGGATTATTGTCGGAAACCGCGGAGCGATCTTTCATTCAGCAAATAAAGGGCAAACTTGGGATTCTATTCCAAGTTGGACGAAGGCAAATCTCAAAGCTGTTTCTTTTGCCGATGAGATAAACGGTTTTGCTGTTGGAGATAGCGGAGTGATTTTAGTGACGCGCGACGGCGGATATAATTGGCTTCCGCAAGTTTCACCGACAAAAAAGAATTTACGCAGCGTTTCGATGAGCGATCCTTTTCATGGCTTCATTTGCGGCGATAGCGGAATTATACTCTATACGCAAGATGGCGGCTTTACTGCCGGTGTAAATACGGGGAACAAAGTATTTTTGAATATTCAGAATTACCCGAACCCATTCCCCTCGCGTACAGCAATTCATATTGATCTGCCTCTGGCAGGTCATATTACTGTAAGTATTTATAATTTGCTCGGAGTTGAAATTGCGAAGATCGCCGATGCAGATTTTGATGCCGGCTCGCATAACTTCGAATGGAATGCAGTAGATATTCCGAGTGGAATCTATGTCTGCAGGCTCGTTGCCGACGGAAAGAGCGTCGTATCCCAGATGATTGTAACAAAATAAGAATCCGCTCCACTGATACAAAAATAATTTACTAAAAAAATATGCGTACGCTTATTATACTATTTTCACTCTTTGCTTGCGGTGTTGGCTTCGCTCAGTCAGGATGGCTGATCCAGCAAAGCGGTACGACGAAAGATCTGCGCTCTGTTTCAACCTATGATGGAGTCAATGGTGTGATCGTCGGAGTAAACGGCACGGTGTTGACAACGAATAACATTGGTGTGCCGTGGTATCAGGAATTAAGCCCGATAAGCCAAAACTGGAATTGCGTGACTTCAATTAATGTAAAAATTTTACTTGCCGTCGGTCCTAAGGATTCTATTTACCGATCAACCAATCGCGGCGCAACGTGGAAAGCATATGGAAGCAGAGTGCGGGGAGAATGCTATACAGTGGCGAGCATCCATGATCTTACTTCGATAAGTTTTGATACTTCGAATAAAGTATGCATAGTGGTCGGCGATAAAGAGGCAGCAGTTTTTTCAGAAGATTCGGGGCTACATTGGGAAGAGAGGGCGAATCTTACCTCTGTTTCAGGGGATATTATAAGTCTAAAGGCAGTTTCTTCTTATGATGGAAAAATTATCGCAGTCGGCGAGCGCGAAATTTCAACCGGATACAGCAGAATATTTACATCGTCGAATGACGGGGATAGCTGGGCGCAGCGGAGTACTAATATGCGTGGAGTAAGCGCATTCGATTCCGGGCTTCCATTTTATGGATGCAATGCAAGAGCTTGGGTTGTTGTCGGAAAAAATGGAGCGATCTTCCATTCGACGAATAAAGGACAAACCTGGGATTCCATCCCAAGCTGGACGAAGGCAAATCTTAATGGCGTCTGCTTTGCCGATGAGATTAACGGCTTTGCCGTCGGCGATAGCGGAGTAATTTTAGTGACTGTTGACGGAGGATACAATTGGCTTCGGCAGGTTTCTCCGACGAAGAAAAATTTGCGTAGCGTTTCAATGGGTGATCCTTTCCATGGTTTTATTTGCGGCGATAGCGGAATAATTCTTGTCACGCAAGATGGTGGATTTACTGCCGGAGTCAACTCCGAGAATCGAGTTTTTTTGAATCTTCAGAACTATCCTAATCCATTTCCATCGCGCACCACAATTCATATCAATCTTCCGCAGGCAGGGCATATTACTGTTAGTATTTATAATTTGCTCGGAGTAGAAATTGCGAAGATCGCCGATGGTGAATTTGAGGAAGGTTCGCATAGCTTCGAATGGAATGCTTCGGATATTCCCAATGGAGTCTATGTATGCAGACTGATCGCTGATGGAAAGAGCGCAGTTTCGCAGATGGTTGTAACAAAGTAATATCATAGTGGGGCGGACTTTTAGTCCGCCAGTCCAATATAAGCGGAATAAGAGTCCGCCCCACTAACACAGATAAGAAAAATGAACTTCTTCCCCCTATTCCGCGTTTAACCGCGTCTCACAAAAAAGAGAATTTTCAAGGAATACGACAATGGAACAAGTCATACGAGCATTAGCAAGCAGCCAGATCCGCAGCGATCTGCCAACATTCAGAGCCGGCGACACCGTCAATGTATCAGTACGCGTTGTAGAAGGCGATAAAGAGCGTATCCAGCATTTTGAAGGTATTGTCATGTCTCGCAAAGGCGCCGGAGTGAATGCAACGTTCACTGTCCGCAAAGTCTCCAATGGCGTTGGTGTCGAGCGTATTTTCCCGACGAATTCACCTCGTATTGCGAAAATTGATTTCGTCAAAGGCGGCAAGGTTCGCCGCGCTAAGTTGAACTACCTACGCTCTCTCGGTGCCAAAGATGTACGCAGAAAAACTACGTAGGCTTTAGGCGTTCGTTAGCAGAAAGAGGTCTTTGCTAACATCATATTCTTTTCTATTCAAGGGTAAACTTAACGTTTGTTATTAGTCATTTGTTATTAGTCGTGTGTAATTTATTCTGCTAACAACTAATGACTACCGACTAACGAATGCCCCCATGCTCCGTTCGCTTTATATAAAAAATTATGCATTGATCGAAGAGATCACGGTTACTTTTGACCGTGGCCTTGCTATTATTACCGGCGAAACCGGAGCAGGAAAAACCATCCTGATGGACGCAATAAGCCTTCTTATCGGAGAGCGTGCTTCAGCCGATCTTATCCGAAGAGGCGAAACTAAAGCTATCGTAGAAGCCGAATTTGATATTACTTTACTTCCGGAAATAAAAAAATTTCTTACCTCAAACGGAATTGAATCAACTGACGCTGAACTTATTATTCGCAGAGAGATCAACCAAAAAAGTGCAGCGAGGGCATTCATCAATGATACGCCGGCAAGTATTTCCGTCTTAAAAGAACTCGGTGCTGCTCTTATCGATCTGCATGGACAGCATGAGCATCAATCCCTTCTCCACCCGGAACGACATATTGATTTCTTAGATGAATATGCCGGACTTCAAATTGAACGTAAAGGTTTTGCGGTAATTTTTGATGAATTTAGTTCTGTGAAAAAAGGATTGGAAGATCTTTTGAATAATAAAGATCGAATTGCAAAAGAACGGGATTTCTATGAATTTCAACTTAATGAAATTAAAACAGTCGATCCCAAATCGGGTGAGGATGAAAAGATAGAGCGAGAACTTTCAATCCTCGAAAATTCAGAAGAGCTTCGTAATTTAACCTCTGAACTTCATGAATTACTTTATGAAGGAGATAATGCAGTGCATCTGCGATTATCTAAAGCAAAAGCTGCACTTGAACGATTGCGGAAGATCGATTCCCATTTTGATGAGCAATCGCATGAATTGCAATCGGCAATCGCAACAGTCGACGAACTTGCTCATTCACTTTCGCATTACGCCGGTCAAATTGATCTTCAGCCGCAGCGTTTGCAAGAACTTCGCAGCAGACAAGTTGCAATAACAAGGTTAAAGAAAAAATACGGACCCACTTTATCCGATATTATTGCAATGTATTTAAAACTGCAAGATCAGTTAGGACCTGCTTCTAACATTGACGAAAAGATCGAGTCAGTAAATAAGGATCTGAAAAAAATACAAGCAAAGGCAACGACAGCCGGAATATCTTTAAGTGAAGCAAGAATAAAAGCTGCACAGAAATTCGAGAAAAAGATCATTGATGAATTAGTAGAGCTGGGCATAGAGAATGGAAAGTTCAGAATTAATTTTGAAATTCAAGAAACGAAAGATTCATGGATCACTCCAATATCAATTAACGGCAAGAATTATTCAGCAACCAAAAAAGGATTTGATAGAGTAGAATTTTTCATTTCAACGAATAAAGGTGAAGAACCGAAACCACTTATCAAAGTTGCTTCCGGCGGGGAAGTGTCGCGTATTATGCTGGCTCTAAAAACAGTTCTTTCGGCAGGGGATAAAATCCCTCTTATGATCTTTGATGAAATTGATTCGGGTATTTCCGGACGTATCGCACAACAAGTAGGCAAAGCAATGAAAGCCCTTGCAAATAAACATCAGATCATTGCGATCACGCACTTAGGACAGATTGCCGCATTTGCCGATACGCATTATTTAGTAGAAAAATCATCTGTCAGCGAAGTCACCTCATCTGCATTAAGAACACTTTCAAAATCTGAGCATGAAGAAGAAATTGCCAGGCTAATCTCCGGATCTAAAGTAACGGATCATTCTCTTGAAGCAGCTCGATCACTTCTCAAAGAAGCCCGCATACTTGTTGCAACGTAAATCAGCATATCGTAAATCACTCGATGAACTGCTTTCGTTAGAGTTCACAGGAATGAAACTCGGATTAGATAATATCCGTGAGTTGCTTTCTCTCTTAGGTGATCCTCATAAAAAAATCGAAAGTATCCATGTTGCCGGAAGCAATGGAAAAGGAAGTGTTTCGGCAATGCTTGCGGCTGCGCTTCAGGCGAATACATATAAAACAGGTCTCTACACATCACCGCATTTGGTCGATTTTCGAGAACGAATTAAAATTAATGGCGAGTTTATCAGCGAAGACTACATAACTTTATTCCTTGAAAAAATATGGAAAGATGTAGATCGGCTTCATGCAACGTTCTTTGAAGTAACAACGGCATTAGCTTTTGCCTATTTTGCCGATAGTGGAGTTGAGGTTGCAGTCATTGAAACGGGTCTCGGAGGAAGACTTGATGCTACTAACGTTTTAGAGAGACCGCTTGCGACAGTTGTTACTTCGATCAGTCTGGAGCATACTGCCCAACTTGGCAACACACTTCAAGAGATTTCGGGTGAGAAAGCCGGAATTATGAAGCCTGATGTCGCTGCGATAGTGAATGTCAGAGGCGAACTGAAAGAAGTATTTATAAAGAAAGCTAAAGAATTAAACTCGCCAATTATTTTTACAGATGAATATTTGACTCCTGCAGAATATGAAACGTTAAGATCGCCTTTATTAGGAAGTCATCAAGAACAGAACTTACGAACAGTTCTCGCTACTATTGAAAACATTGCACTTCCATTAAAAATAAATCTAAGCATTGAAGGAATTGGCTCGACGCAAAAACTTACCGGACTGCGTGGTCGAATGGAAGAATACGATTATTTTCCTGCTCGAAAAAATAAAGTGAACCTGATTTTAGATGTAGGCCATAATTCTGATGCATTTAAATATGTGAAAAAATATTTTATTAATAATAATATTAAGCCGATCGTGATAGCAGGCTTTGCAAAAGATAAAGATATTGAAATTATATTGAAAGAGATAAAGGAGTTTGCCTCAAGCTTTGTTTCTGTTACAGCAAATTCTCATCGGGCAATTTCCAGTATTGAATTAGCAGAATTAGCAAAAAAAGAAGGATTAAAGACAATCGTATCAACGACTCCGAAAACAGGAGTTGATGAAGCAATTAGGATTGCAAAAAGCGGAGATACGTTATTACTTACAGGATCACATTTTGTAGTTGGAGATTTTTTGAAAGAAGTCGAAAATACTGAGTAGTCTGAATATTTAAATTTCCATTTTCGAAACATTTAGTCAAAAATTCCGTATATTTGCATTACCAAGAAGATACATCTCCTTAAGAAACTTCGATTTAATCTAATAGCTCCTCTGCCAATTTAGGCTTGTGACCAAGGCAGAATAACCCGATTTACGACCCCGTTTCTTGAAGGATTTCAATGGTTTAGGACGAATTTGTTGCCCCTAACCCGCTCTATTTAATCTCAGTTTTTTTACCACGTTTATTCTCAAAAGTTACTCTATTTATCATGCTTAATGCAGTTGAATTAAAATCAAAAAAGATCGTAGAACTCAACGAGATCGCCAAGACCTTTGGCATCGATGGATTCCAGGACCTCCGAAAGCAGGATCTTATTTTCCGCATTTTAGAAGCCGATGCAGGCAAACAAAAAGTTACTACCATTAATGGTAAAGAAGAAGAAAGCGGATCACTGGCTTCGGGCGTTCTCGAACTTTTGCCTGATGGCTATGGCTTCCTGCGCTCAACCGATTATAATTATCTATCTTCGGCTGATGATATCTATGTATCTCCTTCACAAGTCAAAAAATTTAATCTTCGCACCGGTGATACCGTTGAAGGTTCAGTACGTCCGCCGAAAGACGGCGAAAGATTTTTCGCGCTTCTGAAAGTTGATAAAATAAATTATCAGCCTGTCGATTATGCACGGGAACGTGCGCTCTTCGATAATCTGACACCGCTCTATCCGACAAAGCAGATCGTACTCGAAACTTCCCCTGGTGAATACTCCATGCGCATCATGGATATCGTCAGCCCGATCGGTAAAGGCCAGCGCGGACTTATCGTCTCGCAACCAAAATCCGGAAAGACAATTATTCTGCAAAAAATTGCAAACTCCATTGTCCGTAATCATCCGGAAATTAAACTTATTGTTCTTCTAATAGATGAACGTCCTGAAGAAGTAACTGATATGGAGCGTTCAGTTCGTGCTGAAGTTATTGCTTCGACATTTGATGAACCGCCAGAACGTCACGTTCAGGTTGCTGAGATGGTAATTGAAAAAGCAAAACGTCTTACCGAATCGAAACAGGATGTGGTCATCTTGCTTGATTCGATCACGCGTCTTGCTCGTGCTCATAACACCGTAACTCCGCATTCAGGGAAAATTCTTTCCGGTGGTGTGGATGCCAATGCATTGCATAAGCCTAAGCGTTTCTTCGGAGCTGCGCGTAATATCGAAGAAGGCGGATCGCTGACGATCATCGCAACGGCACTTGTCGAAACAGGTTCAAGAATGGATGAAGTTATCTTTGAAGAGTTCAAAGGTACGGGCAACATGGAAATCATGCTCGACCGCAAACTTGCCGATCGCAGAATTTTCCCGGCGATCAATTTGAATATGTCCAGCACAAGAAAAGAAGAACTTCTCCTAAGTGCAGACGAACTCAACAGAATTTACATCTTACGCAAATTTCTCTCCGATCTTAACCCTGTCGATGGAATGGAATTCCTCCTCGACAAAATGCGCGGCACCAAAACAAATAAGGAGTTCTTGAGAAGTATGTCGAGTTAAAAGAGAATAATAAGAGTAAGGGAGGTATGTTGCTGAACCACATAGGCATTAAAGCTATATAGTGCCGGTAGTATAGCTCCTTCCACCCTCTCGCATTTTACCCTTCTCTTTGAGGGGTTCCGTATCTTTGCATAGAATTAATTTTTTTTATGGAAGCACACCAAGTATTACTTAATAGTTTTTTGTCGCAAACAAAAACGCAATTTGTCATTCCTGTTTATCAAAGGAATTATGATTGGACAGAGCACCAATGTAAGCAGCTTTTTAAGGATATCGTTGATGTTGGAAAACTACAAGGTAAAAGCCATTTCGTAGGGAGCATTGTATTTATCCACGATGGAGTCTATACTTCCACTGAAGTTAAGCCACTTGTTGTTATCGACGGACAGCAACGACTGACAACAATATCATTACTCTATTTGGCGCTATATAAGTTTGCAATGTCTAATGGAATGGAAGAAAAAGCAAATGAGATTAATGAGACTTATCTTGTTAATAAATTTGTAAAAGAAGATAGTAGCAAACTCAAGTTGAAACAGACGGACATGAATGCGAAAGCTTTTAAGTTCTTACTAGCTACAGACGATGCAAGCGTATATGGAGAATACTCAAAAGTAATTGAAAATTATAAGATATTTACGGGCAACATAACAGCCGATAATTTTGAATTTATCCTTAACGGCTTAAATAGCCTCCTGTTTGTAGAAATTTCTTTAGAAAGAGGTAAAGATGATCCGCAGAGAATCTTTGAAAGCCTAAACTCTACAGGGCTGGAATTATCACAAGCTGATTTGATTCGCAACTATATATTGATGGGATTAGAGCCAAAAGAACAGATACGAATTTTTGAAGAGTATTGGGAGGTTATTGAAAATAATGCTAAAGATAAGGAGAAGGAAGAGAGTAGAGTCTCAGAATTTATTAGAGATTATCTTACTTTAAAAAATAAAAAAATTCCTAATAAGAATAAAGTTTATGAAGAATTCAAGAATATTTTTGCAGATCGGAGCAAGATGTTTTATGATACAAATTTAAAAGAGATAAGAGATTTTTCTTTCCATTATAACAAACTTATTAATCCAAATAATGAGCCTAATATAGAGATACAAAGAGAGCTAAGTTACATTAATAGACTTGAAATGAACGTTTCTTTTCCTTTTCTTATACCAGTTTATGAAGACTACAAAAAAAGCATTATTACAACCGAAGAATTTTTGAAAGTACTTAAACTTACCCAATCATATGCTTGGAGACGATTTATCGTTAATCTTCAAACAAATGCTCTAAACAAAATCTTTATGACATTATACGACGATATTCAGAAAAGCAATTATATCGACTCGTTAGAAAGAGCATTAATTAAAAAGAAAGGCATACAAAGATACCCAAATAATACTGAAATTGAAAGTGCGCTAGGGGAGAAGGACGTCTATAATATTCAATCAAAAAATAGAGTTTATTTCTTAGAACTTTTAGAAAACTTTAATAATCGTGAATATGTGTCTATTGATAACCCAGAGATTACCATAGAGCATATTTTTCCACAAAAACCTGATGGAAAATGGAAGGATTCTTTGGAAGCACATGAATTTTTAGTGATAAAAGAGAAATATCTAAATACAATAGCAAATCTTACTCTTTCAGGTAATAATGGTAGTCTTGGCAATAAGACGTTCCTTGAAAAGAAAAATATGAATACCGATGATAAGCAACAAGGTTACAAATTTAGTCGTCTTTGGTTAAACCATTATTTGAATGAAATAGAAAAATGGGATTTGGTAGAATTGAAGAATCGGTATGTGATACTATTGAATAGATTCTTTGAAATTTGGGAATATCCGAATATTGAAATTTCTACGGAAGATGAGGCAGAACAGGAGTACACTATTTACAGCTCCCCCGACCCAAAAGGGAAAAAACTCAGGTATTTCATTTTTAAAGATGAAAAGATTATTGCTGAAGAAATTAGTAAAATGTACTATCATGTCATTCGTGGACTTCTAGTTGAAAAGCCAAATGTAATCCTTAATAGTGAATTGAAAAATACTATCCAAATAAGTTCTAATCCTAATGATTGGAGGACTCCCTATAAAATATCGGACAATTATTTTATTGAAGCAAATATTGGAAATAATAGTAAATTTAGACGTTTAAAGTCCGCATTAACAAAGTGCGATTACGAAGATGAGTTACTTATCGCTTTCGCCAAATAATTAATGCGCATTGCAGCTATTGATCTCGGTACAAATTCTTTTCATCTCGTCATTGCCGAGACGAAGCTGAACGGCTCGTTCACGGTAATTGCCAGCGAGAAGGAGATGGTGCGCCTTGGTGAAAGCGGCGCTGATATGAAACTTCTGACCGAAGAGGCTATGGAGCGCGGTATTGCATGTCTGCGCCGATTCAAGGCAATTATTGCTGCGAGAAAGGTGAAGGCGATTCGAGCTATTGCAACCAGTGCGATCCGTGAAGCAGGGAACCGTGAAGTCTTTATTCGCAGGGCACGAGCAGAGGTCGGAATTTCTATTGATATTATTTCCGGTGTTGAAGAAGGTCGTTTGATCTATCTTGGTATGCTTCAGGCGTTGCCTTTTTTTGCAAAGAGGTCACTGACGATAGATATTGGCGGTGGCTCAACGGAATATGTGATCGGAGAGCGA
>JANYLL010000042.1 GCA_025357895.1 Ignavibacteriota bacterium | reverse complement strand
TCACTGGCAAGAAGGGATTTGTAGAAATCTCTGAGATCAGGATCAGGGACATGCTCAGATAACAGCTGAAACCTCTCGCAGGAACGCGCTTCGATAAGTGAAGCAACAATGAGCTTATCTAAGAATTTTTGTGTCTCTTGTTTATGAATTTGAGAGTGAAGTGCTTGCACGTAGGGATCGCCTGCATCATAGGTCAGAGGAATTCCCCGCTCATTCATTTTTTTTAACACCATACGGAAATGGCTCATTTCTTCGATGGCAAGTTCACTCATTTCATCAACCAATTCGCTTCGATGGGGGTAGCTATTCAAAAGCGAGATCGCCATCGTTGCTGCTTTCTTTTCGCAATGAGCATGGTCAGCAAGGAGAAGAGCGGGATTTCCTGCTACTCTCCGGACCCATTCTTTATTGGTTTCGCACTGTAATCCAAGCATATTTTTGTTCTCTAAGACAACAGTATTTTTTTGAAAAACATTTTTCGCAAGCGAATGAAATCTGAAAGGGATGCTTTTTACTTGATTTAGAGAACTTTTCCCCCGAAAATGCCTTTATAATTACTGCCATGTAGTTTTTTGGGGTGTTCGAGTTGTGTTTTTATCCCCAAATCCGTTTTCTTTCAATTTATTTTCGAATTTGTTGTAACTTTGCATGGTCGTAATAGTTTTACTATAAATAGGGATTCGTCTACGAGGGAATCCATTGCATACATCTTCTTTTTTTATCTATCTTCTTTTACTATGAAACGTATAGCAGTATCCGCACTTTTAATCCTATTATCATTTTGCTTATTGCCGGATTTGATCTCGGCACAGCAACAGGGTGTGCCTGTTGACGGAAAAGATTTTTATCTCGGATTTGTCTACCCGAGTTTTAATAATAATCCCGGTCAGCAAGGCCGCGATTTTCACGGCTTCTTTGGCGTCTATGCGCTGGTTTCCAGCTATGAAGACAATAATATTGTAAAATTTGCTTACTTTGATGCCGGAGGGAATGAGGTCGCTTCCGTTTCAAAAGTTATAAAAGCAAAAGGCGCGGTTCAGGTTCCGCTTGATATTGCATCAATGAAAATGTCCGAGCCTGGAGATATTCCTGAATTTAAAGCATGTCATATCACCGCAAAAAAGCCTGTGAATGTTCAATATTTCAGTACCGGAGCATGTTCAGGCGGAAGTTATCTTGCAATTCCTACACCTGCATTAGGTAAAAGTTATGTTGTTCCCAGTTTTAATGATAATCCTGATCAAGGTGCCGGTTTAAGCCAACAGCAAGAGCCTGCTGCTGGTTTTTTCCTTATCGTTGCTGCATTCAATGGTACAAATGTAACAATTACGCCGAATTCAACAACGGCAGGTGGTCACATAGGAGTGAATTGTGGTACCGGAGCGTCTGGAACGCTTCGTCCTTATACTATCTCGCTTAGCCGCGGACAATGTTATTGGGTTAAAGGACAGGGTAAAGATGGTGACTGTGATATGTCAGGATCTCTTGTTGTTTCGGATAAACCCGTTGCTGTTCTTGGTGGACACGAGAATGCATTCTTAGGTGATGTCGGCTCCCGCACGCTTGAGGGACGTGATTTCATGATCGAAGAAGTTATTCCTTCTGAATATTGGGATTCAACTGGATACGTTTCCATTCCAATGAAAGACGGAGCTGGTACGCAGCCCGGAGATGCCGGTTATGGTGAAAATTACAGAGTATATACGAATGATGTCAGAGGCGCAGCAGTTGTGATGTCTGATTGCAATGTTGCATTGAAAGCTATGCCCGATGGTAGACTTGCTTTTCCGACTCCGGAAAATAATACAGGTTGCGCTGCAGAACTCCATACGACCGATGGACATAAATTCGGCGTGATGATGTACGATCTTCGTGATCAGGGAAATGCAGCGCCCCATGCGGCAGAAAGTATGATGAGCATTGTTCCGATGTCGCGGTGGAGAACATCCTTCCTTTTTTATGTTCCTGCGAATACCTTTGAAGTGCTGCAGAATTATTATATCAATATTATTGGATTAACGAGAGATCTTGAAAGGGGATATATTAAATATGCAAAGGATAATGGGGCTTTAAATCCTTTATCCATAGGTCTCGGCAGCTCGGGTAAATATAAGGTGATACCAAATCATCCGGAACTTGAGGGCGCGAGATTTACTGTCGCTCCGGGAGCGTATTATTTTACAAATACACGTAATGCTATTACAAACCCAGACACTTCTTCAGCAGCAGCCCTTTTAGTTGATACGACGTTGCTTCGCGGTGCATTTATGATGTATCACTACGGAATGCGTGCTATTGATCCTGATCGTGATCTTGGTGATTTCTGCGGAGATGACTTTTTCTTTTCCTACGCGCTTCCCATCGGTATGACTGTAAGTTCAGGCGGTGGAGACCCTCGCGCGAAAGTTGATACACTCTGTTCTTCATGGCATGTATGTGTAAGAGATACCGCCGGAATAACAATCAGGAGCGTAACATTGCTTGATGACTCTAGTGGCAATTATTATCGTCCGGGTAAAAAATTCTTTAATACACACCTTGATCCTACTCTTGATCCTGATAATAAAGGAGAGATAGATTTTTCCGGAGATGATACTTCGGTGTGCTTCGACGTGATCGTTACAAACCCTTTGGATTCAGCCTATGCGCCGCTCTATATTGTAGATAGCAGAGGAGCTCATATCGTTCTCGATCTGCGCTATAAAGCGCCGCAATTCAAATTGACGAAGTTGCCTGATTTTCCGGCAAGAATTGATTCGCTCGCATTTCCGCCAACAAAAGTTAATGACGAAGTATGCTCAACCTTAGTGTATATTAATACTGCGCCTAAAGGTGGAAAAGCATTTATCGTATCGGATGTCAAGCTGAAGAAAAATAGCGGTTATTTTAAGATCACCTCGGTCAAACCGGCACCGACTTTTACTATGCAGGGAGGTGATTCGTTGATAGTGCAAGTATGCTTTAAGCCCAATGATACATTATTATTTACTGATACTTTATTACTAGTTACGGATTGTTTTACTGCTCCTCTTCCGATAATCGGAAAGGGCGGTACGCCGCTCATTTATGCAACAGACATTGATTTTGAAAGTGTGGTTATAGGTACGACGCTCTGTAAGCCTCTTACCGTTGAGAATCACGGAACACTTCCATTTCTGCTGACGAAGAATTACCTGTTGAATAATATGGTCCAATTCTCTATTGATCCTGCGAGCGCTGCACGCCTTCCTGTAATCCTTCAGCCTGGAGGCGCTATTACGTTGACTTTCTGTTATAAGCCCTCAATACCAAGCGATCTGGATTCAACTACTGTGGATTGGAATACCGATATTCCTGCTCCTTTCACCCAACTCATAAAATCATGGTCATATTTGAAGGGTAAACCCATCAAACCGGGCGTGAATTGGGATCGTTTGAAACAGCTTGACTCAGTTATTTGCGATGATTCTGTTGTCGTAAGAGTATATTTGTTGAATACGAGTACGGCAAAGGCTCATGTTGACAATGTTTATTTTGACGGACCCAATGCGCAAGAATATCATGTCCTTAATGACCAGCTGAATCGATTACCACTTCAGAATTTTGATATGAATATCGGCGACAAAATATGGGTAGATGTCGTATTTAAGGCTGATCTTTCAAAAGGTTATGCAGATCGTAAGGCAAGGATAATTGCAACATTTGTCATACCGAGCGATCCAACGCATGATGATTCTACGGTAATCGACTTTACAGGAAAAGTACAGCATGCAGTTCTTGTAAATAATCCTTCACTCTTTAATTTCGGATTCGTAACCCGTGGTACGCCTTCTGTTGGATTCGTTACAGTAACGAATACCGGAGATGCTCCATACGTAATCAAGAGTGTGGATTTCGGACCGCCAATAACAGGTATACTACTTAATGGTAAGCCATTGGCTCCGGGTGATACAATTCCTCGCGGCGCTTCAGTCTCACTTGAGATCGACGCTACTTTAACTACATTCTCTGATACGATCGTGTACTACAATCTCAATAGTGATAAGATTTGCAGCACCGATACAGGGCAAGTTAATATCGCTGCAAGCCAGTTAAAGGTTACAAGTACCGGTTTCCCTGCACCGAACACATTTGTTGGATGCAAACAATTTGATGACAGTGTCAGAGCAACAAATATTGGCTCAGTACCTGTTAATCTTGAATCGGTGGATCTTATCTCGCTTCCTGCTACTCCGAATTCCGGAGAGTTTGATCTTGTTGATGCAAGTAATGCTCGGGTTAAAACGGTAACTTTCCCTGGTGCAGGAAAAGTATTGGGTCACTTACAAACGGTATCGATTCCGATTATTTATCATCCCACTATCTCAGGACCTGTATCAGCTACGATCCGGTACAATTGGGATAGCGCAGGTGTTAAATTTACCACTACGAACATTGCAAGTGGTGTTGGAGTCTTGCTCAAGACAACAGTTTCAGCAGCTCAGGTTGGCGGAGCACCATTCTCAGCTCCTACATCGGGATCATTCACATTGCCGATCTCTTTGGTCAATACGCCTCTTCCGGCAAATGGTGATGTTCATCGTGTAACGTTCCGTCTTACCTATAGACGTGATGTACTGAATTTGACTTCTGCCACGCCGCCTGCTTCAGGAAAGTATACGGTCGCAAATCAGCAGCCAATTCAGCTTGCTAATATTCCGACGGCAGGTGATGAATCGATCGATCTTGATGTATCATCGAGCAGTGCTGCGCCTATCACAAGTCTCGAAGATATCGTTGACGTGAATTATCAGGTCATGGTATCGAAAGAAGTGATTACGCCGTTCAATATTTCGAATGTAACTTTCTACGATTCGAAGGGCGCACAAGCTTGCTATGTCATTCATGATACGATACCTGGAGCCTTTGTACCTAAGTATATCTGCGCAGATACATCATTGAATCTGTATCTCAAAGGTGTGCTTCCGACGCGCATCAATATGTTATCACCGAGTATTGTCGGAGAGAATGAATCACCGATTCTTTACTATAGCATTAACCGTTCGGATATTCCCGTGAAGGTTGAAATATTTAACGTTCTTGGCGAATGTGTTCGCACGATCAAGAATACTACGTCGCAGGCAGTTGGCAATTACCAGCTTCCTATCGGCACGAAGGGTATGCAGAGCGGGACGTACCTCGTCCGTATGACGACTCCTGTATCATCACAAACGGTAAACTTTATCTTGCAAAAGTAAAAGATCGGCACCGTATTTGATCAAAGCGGGTATCTTAACGATCGGAACATGATCATTAGGATACTCGCTTTGTCTTTTCGAATTTTTTTTTAGATGACTATGAAAAAGCTACTTTATCTAATCCCTGTTCTCCTCGTATTTCTTTTTGCAAATTCTTTTGCGCAATATCCATATTGGCATCAAACGAACGGTCCGGAAGCAGGAACGGTGCGTGATATGACGATCGACTCTGCGGGCAGGCTTTTTGCCTGGACAAGCGGCAGCGGCGTATATCGAAGCACCGATAGTGGAGGTTCGTGGGAATTGTTCAACAGAGGCTTACCAACTTTGCGAGTTACGCGTGGAGCGGCATCACGCACGGGATTTATTTTTGTTTTTACTCTTGGTATTAACACGCAGGTTTTTCGTATCAATGAAAACATACCGGATGCAAAGTGGGAAGAGATAACACCAAAAAGCAACCTCCAACTAACTATCAACGATATTCTTTGTGATCCGAAAGGGGAATTATATATTGCAACTTCGCAGCGTGGCGTCATGCGTTCTGAGGATAATGGCAGTACATGGATCCAAAAAAACACCGGACTGATCGATTCATCGGAGAAACCTCATGATGGAAGTGCAGTTCTTTTAGCAATAGATACGCAGTCAAATCTTTTTGTAGCATTGGGGCGCGGCACTATATGGAAGTCAGCAGATAAAGGAGATACGTGGACTGAACTTACAAGAGATCCTGTACGAGGAAATGTTCTTTATGCGTTAGCTGCCTCGGCAAATGGAAATCTCATTATTGGAAACCGATCAACGAACTATACACATGGCGGACAGATATTTGTTTCGAGTGATGGAGGCAAGTCCTGGGATTCTGTGTACCGCCGTCCTGCAACAACCTCAGAGCAAAAAAACTGGATAGATAAAATCGTTTTAGTGCCGGGTTCAAATATTCTTTATGCCAATGCTCATGGACCAACGCTCAGATCGACAGATAACGGAGTAACATGGGTACTTTTGGATACGAATAAACGAGGTGATGAAATTTTTTCAATGGTGGGTTTTGGAAAACTTATATTCCAATTATGCGAACCCGACGGAATATTTTTATCGACCGATAGCGGTGCAAACTGGACTATAAAGAATAAAGGCTTGATCGCTCAATTTATGTGGGGAATTGCGATCAATTCTAAAGAAGATCTTTTTGGTATTACTGAGTATGGTTTGCATCGCTCTACCGATAACGGCAACACTTGGGAGCTAAAACCTGAATACGGAGAAACATATTTCCCGAGCTTGTATATTAATAGTAAAGATTTTATCTACATCGGTACTGACCGTGGGCTTTTCCGCTCGAAAGATAATGGAGATAATCTTCAGCAGCTTATTTTTAATTTTGATACAAGTTTAAAGAATAATACTATTAATCAAGTTGGGGATAATGGCCAAGGAAAACTTTTTTGTGCAACGAATGTAGATACAATCGGCTTCCAATTTTCCACGAATGATGGAGATACCTGGACGCGAATACGGAATCTTCCTGATTCAACATCAAAGATCAAAACGTTTGCCTTTGCTTCAAAAGATACGGTGCTCCTTGCAGCGTTGTATAAGACAGATTTCTACCGTTCTATAGATCAGGGAGAACATTGGCAGTTCTTACCAACTGATCTTCAAGGTACGACGCAAGTGCTCATTCATCCTGACGGTTCGTATCTCTCGTTGGTAAACAATACTAATGGAGGAATATTCAGATCGGTAGATGGGGCAAAGAGCTGGCAGCAAATATTCCCCCCTCCGGATTTTCAAATGTCGTTCACGACATTTTTCTCGATGATGATCGATGATAAAGGAAGTATTGTCGTATGCACTGATAGCGGCATTTATCGCTCGGCCACCGGCGACAGAAAATTTAATTTATGGCCCAACGTAAGTGAAGGTCTGAGTGCGCAGGATTTCCCGAATCACTTTGTCAATACATCTCAGGTAGTGGAAAATCCACGCAGCCGTGTATTTTTTGCCGCAACACGCGGACTTGGAGTATTTAAGAGCATTCCAGGTTTAGGCGTAGTTGCCGAAGGTTACTCACCTGCTTCACCGTTGAAGATTACTGCGCGGCCAAATCCATTTACGGCGCAGACGAATATTTCATTCACTCTCGAAAAAAGAAGCGAAATACATCTTAATGTTTATGACATACTCGGTAAACATGTACAATCACTTTTCGATGGAGTGTTAGACCAAGGTAATTATTCAGATTCTTTCGATGGTTCATCACTACCCAGCGGAAATTATCTCGTAGTGCTCAATGATGAAAAGCAGATGCGTTCGGTTTCGGTGACTCTAACGAAATAAGAAATTGAGAATTGAGAATTGAGGAGGAAGAAGGTATTAAACTTTCAATTCTCAATTCTCAATGTATCTATTTTTTCTTTTGCCTGCTGATATTCCGATAGTAGTCGTTTGACTACGTCTTCGGCAGAAAGGATTTCTTTTACCAATCCTGAGGATTGCCCCATTTCGAGTTCGCCATTTTCGAGATCGCCTTCGAAGATGCCGCGCATCTCTCGTTTTTTACCGAGCAGTTCAATCTCCTCTTCTTTTGTTGCTCCATGGGCAGCAGCATTCATTGCGCCGAGAGCAAAAATATTTTTTTTCAGTCGCACAGGAGCGATCTTTTTAAGAGTGAGAACTGTCGAGTTATCATCAGCATCGACGATGGCTTGTTTATAGTTGGAGTGTGAACTTGATTCGATAGTTGCCGCAAAACGCGTTCCGATCTGCACTGCCTGCGCGCCGAGCGCGAAAGCAGCAAGCATTTGCCTTCCGTCGGCAATGCCGCCGGCAGCGATCACAGGGATTTTTACTGCATCGACAACCTGTGGAATAAGACAAAGCGTTGTGATCTCATCAACACCGTTATGTCCGCCTGCTTCAAAGCCCTCAGCAACAACGGCATCGCAGCCTGCTGCTTCTGCTTTAAGTGCATGTTTAACATTTGCAACAACGTGTACAAGAAAGCATCCTGCGTCTTTAAATTTTTGAGCATGGACTTTTGGATCACCCGCACTGGTAAAAATAATTTTTATTCCTTCTTCGAGAATGACTCGTATAAGTTCATTAACATCTCCTCGTATAAGCGGGATGTTCACTCCAATAGTCGCTGAAACTTCGGTGGCTTTTGCTTTACGGAGGTGTTCACGCAACAGATCAGGTTTCATTGAACCGGCACCAATAAGCCCAAGTGCTCCTGCCCGTGCAGAGGCAACGGCAAGTTTCCAACCGCTCGTCCATACCATTCCTGCCTGAATAATGGGATAGCGGATTCCGAGTTCTTCTGTGAGTGGTGTTTGCATTTCTCTTCAAAAATACGATGATTCGCGGGGAGAAATGCTAAATTGCCATTGCTGTGAATATGAAAATATTGTCATTGCGAGAAAGTCTTTAGCCTTTCGTGACAAACTAAAATCCTGAGGATAGTGATACAATTTAAGTTTTTAGATCACCACGTCGGGCTAAAGCCCTCCTCGTGATGACATTTTTTAAATATAATCCATCATTGACCTTTTCCTCTATTAAAATGTTATTTACTTCGTGAAATATTTTTGTATTCTTCTCCTACTCGTTCTTTCGAATGTCGACATTCATGCGCAGGGTAATTGGAAGCAGCAGATTACTCCGTCGCTTCGGCATCTTTATGCTGTACATTTTACCGATGCAGCAACCGGAACGGCATGTGGTTTAGCCGGTGCGATCTTTCGCACGGCTGATGGCGGAGAGAATTGGACTGAGCAGATGAGCGGTGTGACCAACCAACTCAAGGGGGTATGTTTTACATCGCGGCTAAATGGTTTTATCGTCGGACGCGATGGTATTATTTTACATACGACAGATGGCGGAGCGTTATGGAATATCCAAAATAGTCCTGTTAATGTTATGCCGCTTTTATCGACCTATTTTATTGACTCGCTTATTGGCTACGCATCCGGATGGTATGGGAATATTATTCATACCACCGATGGTGGAATGCATTGGGAAAAACAAAAAAATGAGGTCTCGACTTTTTTGCGCAGCATTCAATTCTGCGATTATCGGGTTGGAGTTGTCGTAGGGGAAAAGGGCACACTGATGAGAACGATCAACGGTGGTAAATTCTGGGAGTTGCTTCCCAGTGAAACGACAGAGAATCTTACAGGAGTATGTTTTCTTGGCAGAGCTAATGCCATTGCAGTGGGGGATAACGGAACGATCATTCGCTCGATAACAAATGGCTACCGCTGGCAATGTGTTGAAAGCGGAACCTCGCAGAATCTTCGAGGCGTTTCGTTTTTTGGGAACATCGGTACAATTGTCGGTGAAAACGGTACGATTCTCCGTTCAAGCGATGGTGGGATCACCTGGAAAAATGAATCACAGAAAAGCGGCAAACATCTTCTTGCTGTAGATCAGATCGATACAAAGCATGTAACGGCAGTCGGTGTGGACGGCACGGTTTTACGAAAAGATGAAAAATGAAATAAGCCATAATTCCATGCGGACGATTTTGGCTCAGGAGTTGTTTCACTAAGCTGTATCTTATACGTAACTAAGACTTTAATGAGTAACGAAACGAATACATCGCCCGATAGGGCAGAAGAGGGACAAAACGAGCAGCTGTTGTCTGAATATCCTTCTTTGGATACGCCGCCGACATCAGGATCACGTGATATTATCGCCGAACGGTTAGCTCAGCGAATGAAGGAACGGGGAGCAGAACCGCAAGTTGAGCAGCCTAAAGGGGAAGAGCAAAGCGTTGAAGCACCCAAATTGGAACGTAAGATCCTTAGTTTTGAACCTAAAGAAAAGGAAGCAGAGATTGCCCCTACTGAGACCTTCCGTACCCCTATAGCGGATTCAATATCTGAAACTACTCAGTCGATCGAAACCTCAGCTCCGACAACTGACCAAGAGACTCCTCGCGATAATAGGAAAGATCGGGATCGCGGACGTAATCGCGACCGCAACGAACGCCGTCCGCCGCGCGAGGTTCGCACGGAAAGGAATGTGGAAGTTACCCCCACATTACAGCCGAAACTCCAATCAGATCGTTCGCCACGACCGGAAAGAAGAGATCGTCCTGAAAGAAAAGATCAACCTGAAAGAGCGCCGAGAGAACAGAAAATAGTAGTGCCAAAGACCGGCGATAATGCTTTTACTCGCGCCCGTTCGCTTGCTTCTAAACTCGGTGTTTCAGTTGTGATTCCTCTTTATAATGAGCAGGACTCACTTCGTGAGTTAACTGCCGCACTTCGCGAAGAGCTATTCAAACTTTGTGAAAAGAATTACGAGATCATTTATATTAATGACGGTTCGACCGATCGTTCACCGGAAATTCTGAAAGATATTGTTGCCGGAACGTCGAAGGTTTCAGTCCTGACATTCAGAAGCAACAGAGGAAAATCCGATGCACTTTGTGTAGGGTTTAAGGAAGCAAAATATGGTATCGTCATTACCATGGATTCCGATCTTCAGGACGATCCGAAAGAACTTACCAATCTGATCGCCAAACTCGATGAAGGTTTTGATCTTGTTTCCGGCTGGAAGAAGAAGCGTAATGACCCGATTTCGAAAACAGTACCGTCGAAATTTTTTAATACCGTAACAAGTATTTTTAGTGGAATCAAGCTTCATGATTTTAATTGCGGATTGAAGGCTTACCGCAAACAAGTGACTGATTCGCTCGATGTATACGGAGAACTTCATCGTTATCTCCCTGCACTAGCGCATTGGCAGGGATTCCGTGTAACGGAAATCCCGGTACTTCACCACCCTCGCCGGTTTGGAAAGTCCAAATTCGGCTCAAGCCGTTTTTTCAAAGGTTTTTTAGACTTATTATCTATTGTGTTTACAAATCGCTACGGCAAAAGGCCGCTTCATCTTTTCGGTACGATCGGTACACTTTTGTCGCTGATCGGTCTTGGAATAAATATTTATGTCAGCATCGAATGGGCGCATGGAATTCCGCTCTCTAACCGTCCTATTTTGCTGCTCGGCATCTTACTGATGATGGTTGGCGTACAATTGATCTCCATTGGGCTGCTTGGCGAAATGATCGTAAAGAACGCTGCAAAAGGTCATGATGTACCTTTTATCAAAGATAAACGTAAACCCCGTCCTGTGCGTCCCGGTGAAGAGCGCCAGGAACGCCGTCCCCGACCTGATCGCAATCGCCCGTAACGATGTCTGGCAGCGCTCTGCTTATCCATGAGGATTGTCGTCACTTTCGGGGCGATATTCCGTGCAAGCCGAATAAAGATTTCGGCGTGCATTGTGATGGCTGCGAATATTATGATCCTATCGCAGAAAATATTCTCATCATCAAACTTGGCGCAGCAGGTGATGTCCTACGTACAACTCCGATATTACATCGCTTAAAAATTGATAATCCCCAGGCGCGAATCTGGTGGCTTACACTTTCGCCTGAGTTAGTCCCAGTTTCGTATGTTGATAAAATTTTGAAATGGAGCACGGAAAATCTGCAGATCATTTCGCAGATACAATTTTCCGTTCTTATAAATCTTGATAAAGATCACCATGCCTGCGCCCTTGCAAATACCATCCAGGCAAAAAAGAAAATAGGGTTTTTGCTAAGTCCGATCGGAGTGACGATTCCTGCAGATAAAAATGCTCACGAAAAATATGTGACCGGTATTTTTGATGACATTAGTATTGCAAACAGGAAATCCTATCCTGAAGAGCTTTTCGAAATCTGTGGCTATAAATTTGCCGGCGAGAAATATATTATTGACAAGCCCGAAGAGATAGATTACCCCGGGTTAGATACTTCTCGTCCTGTGGTTGGAATGAATACCGGCGCAGGAATTCGCTGGACGTCAAGACTTTGGAGCACTTTACATTGGGCTGAACTTGCAAAAAAACTTCATG
>JANYLL010000031.1 GCA_025357895.1 Ignavibacteriota bacterium | reverse complement strand
TAATGCTTTAATATCTTCTGCTATAAGCTGTGGAGTTTCATTACCGTTGGGTTCATTAAAGATCACATCATAATTAATATCAATTCCAAAACTTTTCCACCACAACGCATTAGCCCATATTTGCTGAGCGCGTTCACCGGGATGATTGAAAACCCAGGGCTTGAAAGCGGTCGCAGCAGTGGAGTATGTCGGACTGGAATAAAATGAAGTATGATATCCTTCCGCTTCAACAAGATTTTTGAAATAGATTGTATATCTTGCAATTGAAGAATCAATATTGCGTGCTTGAAATTTTGTCCAGTCGAGTGAATCGCAGTCTCCATTATCCATGCCCGTTCCATCAACGCGAGGACCGACTTCCCATGTTCGTGAACCCGTCAAGCCCAGATCATGAGTAATGAAACCAAGATATTGGAAGTTCATCGAATCTCTGATCGATGGATCGATACCATAATTCAAATTGCTCATTAACCCACCGCCATGTCCCCAACCCTCAATGATCTGAAATTTTGTATTTGAATCTACCGTGACATTGACCTGCGCATTTATATTGCTGCTAGCAATTACAAGCATTAATAAAAGGAATATTGCTGACCACATATTTTTAGCCATGATTGGCATTGATCTATTAATGATTTAAGCAACAAGGTCCATGGGAAAATAATTGAAACTCATTTTTTTCTCGTATTTTTGTATTTTACATATCCATACTACATTCAATGAAAATTAAATTAGCAAGTGTCATCGTAAATGATCAGGAAAAAGCGTTGCAGTTTTATACTGAAAAATTGGGCTTTGTAAAAAAAGTCGATATGCCTGCTGGAAATATGAGATGGCTGACTGTTGGTTCATCTGATAGCGATGGAATTTCCCTCTTACTTGAACCTAATGCAAATCCGGCAGGCAAGGCATTTCAGGAAGCTCTGTATTCGCAAGGAATCCCAGCAACGATGTTTGATTCCGACGATGTACAAGCCGAATATGAAAAGCTAAAAGCATTGGGCGTTGTATATACCAAGCCTCCAACAAAAATGGGACCCGTTATCATTGCAATGTTCGATGATACCTGTGGAAATCTTTTGCAGATCGTTATGATGGCGAAGTAGCTTCCAGATAAATCACGCCTGCCCTTATATCTCCGTATATTTGCATTTAGTTATCGCATCACTTTTTCATTTTTACCAATAACAGGAGAAATTATGGATCAAGTAGTACAATATCTCGAACCGATTTTCAGGTGGTTTCACATCTTCTTCGGAATTTTGTGGATCGGATTGCTATACTTTTTTAACTGGGTTAACGGTCCCTTCACCGCTACGATGGACGCCGATACAAAGAAGAAAGTTATTCCAGAACTTGCGCCGCGCGCATTATTCTGGTTTCGCTGGGGAGCGGCATATACATGGATACTTGGTGTGTTGCTTTTAATGTTTGTTTATGAATACCAAAACGCCGCTGTCGGGGATGCCAGTAAATGGACCGGTGCTGCTCACGGACTTTTCTGGAGCTTCCTGATCGTGCCGTTCATTTATGATTTCCTTGCCAAAAGCATTAAGGATCCGAAAGTATTTGCTGCTGTAGGATTCGTGCTGATAGTCGGCGTCATTTATCTTATGCAATGCTGCGGCGGATTTAGTTACCGCGGATATGTCATGTACACCGGAGCAATGTTCGGCTCGATGATGGCATATAACGTATGGTTCAGGATCTGGCCAAATCAGCAGATCATCATTAACGGCATCAAAAACGGATCACCGGCAGATGCTTCCATTGTCGCAACAGCCGCTACTCGTTCTAAACATAACACCTATCTTTCAGTACCGCTTGTATGGACAATGATCAATGCTCATACAGTGGGATATGCTGGTTGCTGGCTCTACCTTCCTGCCGTCATACTTTTCGGATGGTTCGTTACCATGCAGATGTATAAGAGAGCCGGAAAAGTAAAAGGCTTCTGATTCTAATTCGTAATTTTAAAAAAGGCGGTTCAAATTGAACCGCCTTTTTTTATTGCGTAGAATTAATATCTTCCTCTTCCACCACCGCCGCCGCCTCTGCGGTCACGGTCTCCGCCGCCTCGGCGATCATCGCCTCCGCCGCGTCTATCGCCGCCACGATCATCATCTCTGCGAGGAGCCCGCTCTCTTTCGACATAACCTTCCGGTTTTTCGAGAAGTGCTTTGCGAGAAAGTGAGAACTTGCCATCGCCTTTGACTGCGATAAGCTTCACATCAAATTCATCACCAACATGAATAAGGTCACTGACATTTTCGACACGATTATAATCAATTTCTGAAATGTGCATCAAGCCTTCTTTTTTCGGCATGAATTCCATGATGGCGCCAAGTCCTTCGCGAACTTGCGTTACTTTTCCGCGATAGGTCGCACCTTCTTCGGGTTCTGCGAGAAGTCCTTCGATCATTGCTTTTGCTTTCGCTGCAGCAACGCCATTTGTTGCGGCGATCGTCAATCTTCCATCATCTTCAATGCTGATATCATCAACTCCGGAATCAGCCTGAATAGCACGGATCATTTTTCCGCCCGGTCCGATAATAAGTCCGATACAATCAACAGGGATCATGATCGTCGTCAGTCTCGGAGCGAAATCCGAAAGCTCAGGTTTCGGAGCAGAGATAGAAGCATCCATCTTATCAAGAATATGAATTCTTCCATCACGAGCCTGCATCAAAGCTTTTTCCAAAAGCTCGAAGCTGATGCCCTTGATCTTCATATCCATCTGGCATGCCGTGATTCCATCACGAGTGCCGGTGACTTTAAAATCCATATCGCCCAGGAAATCCTCATTACCGAGAATATCGGAAAGCACTGCAGAGCGATCACCTTCTTTAATAAGTCCCATTGCAATTCCTGCAACAGGTTTCTTCAGCGGAACACCGGCATCATATAATGCAAGTGATCCGGCACAAACCGTTGCCATTGATGATGAACCGTTCGATTCTAAAATATCGCTGACGATACGAATTGCGTACGGAAATTTTTCTTCATCAGGAAGCATGAGCTTCAAAGCGCGTTCAGCAAGATTTCCATGACCGATCTCGCGGCGTCCGGTACCGGTCATTCTGCCAACTTCACCGACAGAGAACGGCGGGAAGTTATAATGCAGCATGAAACGCTTTTTCGTTTCAGGAAGCAAGCCTTCGATGTTCTGCTTATCGCGCGTCGTGCCGAGGGTTGCAGTTGTAAGAGCCTGAGTCTCACCTCTGGTAAAAAGGCTTGAACCGTGAGCTCTTGGAAGCACGCTGATCTCACAGGTGATCGGGCGGATCGTCGTTGTATTTCTGCCATCAAGACGGATATTATCCGAAAGGATCATCTCGCGCATTTCGCGTTTCTCGATCTCTTTTAATGTTGCAGAAATAAATTTCGATTCAAGAGCAAATCTCTCTTCGCCGAGTTCCGTTTTCAAAACTGTTTTTACTGCTTCTTTAGCAGCAGTGGTTTTTTCTGAACGCTCTTCTTTCGGAAGAACAGTGCGGGCTAATTTTTTTAGATCTGCTGAAGCTAAAGTTTCGATCCTTGCTTTTAATTCAGGACGTTCTTCAGGAAGTTCAGCAAAGCGTTTGGTCTTTGCACCAAATTCTTTTGCGATGCGCTCTTGACCTTCGCAAAGAAGTTTTGTTGCAGCTGAGCCGATCTTTAATGCTTCAAGATATTCAGCTTCGCTGATCTCATGTCCTTCGCCTTCAACCATCGTGATCGAATCTTTTGTACCGGCAACAACGAATTCGTAATCTGCTTTTTCAAGATCTTCAAATGTCGGATTGACAATAATTTTGCCGTTAACACGAGCTACGCGAACTGCTGCGATCGGCTCATGAAAAGGAACATCAGAGATAAGAAGTGAAAGTGATGCACCGCAAACTGCGAGGACATCGGCATCATTTTGCTGATCCGAGCACATGACAAATGCGACGATCTGCGTTTCCGAACGCCATGTCTTTGGGAACATCGGACGTATCGGGCGGTCAACAAGACGAGCTGAAAGAATTTCTTTTTCTGTCGGACGTCCTTCGCGCTTAAAATATCCGCCGGGAATTTTGCCGGCAGCGGCAGCGCGTTCGCGATATTCAACCTGAAGAGGAAGAAAATCTACATCTTTAACTTCAGAAGAAGCGATGGCTGTTGTCAGAACCATCGTATCTCCGAGGCGGGTCATTGCCGAACCGCTGGCTTGTTTGGCAAATCTGCCAAGTTCGAACGAAAGCTTCTTGCCTTCGCCGATTTCGATATCGTATATCATTGTTTAATTAATAGAATAGGTAAAATGCTCCGTTCGTCGGAGCGTGTTTTTTGTCGTTATAGAAAATGTTTTTCGTATGCGATCTAGTCATCAATCGAAAGCTGCGCGCCGGAGCGATTTTGAAAAGAAGTCCCAAGAGAGTTGAGATATGATCGCATCAAAGTACAGATACTCCAATGACGCTTCTTCCGTGATGTTTCAGTTGTAAAAAAAAACTTTATCAAGGTGTCATTGCGAGAAGGGCTTCAGCCCGACGAAGCAATCCCCTGATGGTAATCGAGAAAGTTCTGATTAAACCTCCGGGGATTGCTTCGTCATCGCTTTGCGACTCCTCGCAATGACACCCAAAAAATTACTTACGAATCTCCAACTGTTGGATCAACGTGCGGTATTTTGCAACATCTTTCTTTGCAAGATAATCGAGCAGCGAGCGACGCTGGCCTACCATTTTGATAAGTCCGCGTTTGCCGTGATGATCTTTTGGATTAGCCTGGAAATGCGGAGTGAGTGAGTTGATCTTTTCGGTCAGGATAGCGATCTGAACCTCTGTTTTGCCGCTATCTTTAGGATTCGAGCCGAATTTAGAGACGAAGCTCTGCGTCTTTTCTTTCGTAATTGGCATGTTTGTGCAATTAATAGCGCTATAAAATTATTTAAGTCTCCGGAACCTACCGCTATAAAAGCCCCGAATTCAGCGCGATAAAACGAGGCACAATGACTAATGATTCCATTTTCCCCCTCCAACCCTCAAGTTCCGAGGTTCGATTCTCACCCGATGAGCACCTATGTGTGCACAGTCATATTCTTTATTTCCAACAACCTACAGCCGCTCACCAAAAGCACCCTCAAAACCTTAGTCTTTTTTGCCCCCCTTAATCTTCCACAAAATTACTTTCCTACTTTAAGGTTCGTCATTCCATCCTCTTAATCCCAAAAATCCACCCAAATCGCGGTCTGACAACTGAACCTCGGTTTGCAAAAATACGAAATTTAAAGTCTTTTGTCAAGGTGCCCATCGGATTTTTTTATTAACAACTTATCCCCACGTTTCTCACAGCTGTCTAATTATCGCCCTACCATCTTCTTCAAATCCATCTTCCAGGGTGCTATTGCAGCTCCTGTCTTGATGATATTTGCCGTTCCAGTCCATCCGTTTGGTCCTTCGCAGGTCATGCGAATGATATACATTCCCGGAGCCAAAGAAGTTAGATCGGGTGCATACTGCTGAAGTCTATCCACAGCAGGAGTCTCTTCATGTTTAACAATAGCACCAGTAGATGAACAAATATCAACGGACATCTTCGTTCCTGTGCAATTATCAAATGTGAGAACAGTATTCTCCACAAATGGATTAGGGTAAGCATAGACATGCCCAACCGCTTCTTCTACTTTTTTTCGTTCAACAGCAGCAAATTTCGGATTCAAACGAACAGGTATTTTTTCATTGCCATGCAAAACTAAGAGACTGCCTTTTTGAAATATTCCATTATTTTGATCTTCTGGACTCTGGTATGCCGGTCCGCCCATGATATAGGTTGTTCTCCCATCTGAGAGTGCTTGTATCGTATCCTGCCCTCCAAAACCTCCTTCATTTTGCGAAAAGAAAACATCTATTTTATCATCCATCGCTTTTCCAAGAACATACAATGCCGTAAATCCAAAAGTGAAATACCCACCCCTTGTTCCGAGTACTGGATTACCCGATCCAGTTAAATCACCGAAGTCTTTTATGTCTCCAGGCCAGCTATCACCAACAAAATCACCTGAATAAAATGCAGGAGAATGCAAAAAATAATCGGGAGAATTATAACTCAGACGTTTAGAAGATCAAAATAATGGAATATTTCAA
>JANYLL010000016.1 GCA_025357895.1 Ignavibacteriota bacterium | reverse complement strand
CTGTGCCGTTCGGCGAAGTTGTTCCCTTTGTAGAAGACCTGCCGTTCTTAGGTGATATTTTTCAATGGAGTGTCGGGCTTGGAAGTTGGAATCATGGTGAAGGATACGAATATTTTAAAATGCCATTTAGTGGCAGGTTAGTGGCTGCTCCTGATACAGCAAAGATCTGCACGATGATCTGTTATGAATCTGTTTATCCGAGCTATGTCAGAGGTTATATAAAACGCGGTGCAGAAGTAATAACCATAATCACTAATGATGGCTGGTATGGCAAAAGCTCAGGTCCTTATCAGCATAGCCGTTATGCGATATTACGGGCAGTTGAGAATCGGCGATGGGTTGCACGTTCAGCAAATACCGGAATTTCATCTGTAATTGATGATAAAGGCAGAATACTTGAAGAGCTGCCCCTCTTCGAAAGTGCGTCGATCACACGTACTATTCCGCTCTTAAGAGAGCAGACACTTTACACGAAGCTCGGAGATTTTATTGCAATTCCATGTGAATGGGTGAGTGGGGGAATGGCAATGTTGTTTATTGTTTTATGGAGTAGGAAAAGAATTCTTTTGATTTATGTTAAATCTCGATCTCGACATACTTTATTTTTTTAACGTCACGCTTTCTGCGTCATGGCTAGATTCGGTTATGATCTATTTAACCAATCTTCAGCATTGGCTGCCATTGTATGTCCTTGCATTTGGCTTTGTGGTATGGAAGTATAAATGGCGCGGTGTGCGAATGGTAATTGCCTGTCTTTTGCTGGTGGGTATAGCGGATTTTATTACCAATAAGGTTATAAAAGAGCTTGTTGCCCGCCCCCGTCCTTGCTCACTCATAAGCGATCCGAGCGGCTTGTACTCATGGATACGGACTCCTGACGGAC
The DNA here is from genome assembly GCA_025357895.1 of Ignavibacteriota bacterium. Lineage (GTDB taxonomy): Bacteria > Bacteroidota > Ignavibacteria > Palsa-1295 > Palsa-1295 > PALSA-1296. The sequence goes on along the minus strand of JANYLL010000016.1, from coordinate 27,307 downwards.
AGCGATTAGGATATAGTTTCCCATCCTCCCATGCTGTCAATAATTTTGCCGGTATTGTTTTTTTTATTTTGCTATTTCCCAAGAAGAGGAAATTGCTCTGGCTTTTTGTACCTGCTACAATGGTTGCACTAACGCGATTATTTCTTGGTTTACATTACCCATCTGATGTCCTTGGAGGGATGATCATAGGGGCAATAATGGGTTGGGGTTTTGTAATTATTTTTAATAAAATAGAAGAAAGAATTTTTATATGAAATATTTTTGCTTGTGCTTCATCGTATTAATTGCAAGTGTAAGTTTTGCAAAAACACCTGCGCCAAAAGTCTGGTCAGGATATCTCATGGATAAAATGTGCTCGAAAAGAATGGTTAAAAATCACGAGAAGACCGTGAAGCATACAAAAACCTGTCTCACAGAAGAGGGATGCGCAGCAAGTGGCTTTGGATTAATGACTGATAAGAAATTTATTCCCTTCGATGCAAAAGGAAATGAACTCGCTGCTAATTATCTGAAAACTACTCAAAGATCAAGTGATTTTCAGATCGAAGTAACCGGAGCGATGAAAAAGAACAGAATAGCAGTTACTGATCTCAAAGAAAAGAATTAGACCTCTTGAAACAGCATAAAAAAAACGCGGCTGAACCAGCCGCGTTTCCTGCATTTTTGTGGACCCTAGGAGAGTCGAACTCCTTACCTACTGAATGCAAATCAGTCGCTCTACCAGATGAGCTAAGGGCCCGGGAATCAAGTAAAAATGTAAAATTAAAAATCGAGGCAGGATTCCCTCATTTTTAATTTTACATTTTTCATTGAACAGTGGGCCTAAGTGGAGTTGAACCACTGACCTCCCGCTTATCAGGCGGACGCTCTAACCAACTGAGCTATAGGCCCAATTTAGGCGTTCCACCAAATTGGAAGTGGAAAAACGGACAATGGCACGGTACTGTTCCCCTGAACAAAGTTAAATTTCAAAGCATTAAGCTTAAACTGCAATTTTCTGCATCGAAATTACCTGAATTATTAGATCCAAGTCCGATTTTTGTAACAATTCCATGCAAAAAAATGTCTTGAATTAAGTGATGAAAAAAATTGTAGTTCTATTTCTGATTTCCTTATCAGCGGCAGTAAATGCTCAGCTTTATACTTCTCCTCTTGCCGGACGATCCGTTATCTCCGAATGTGATTATTGCCAGTGCTCACAAGGAATTTCCCCATTTGAAACCGGGGCATCAGGCATACGCCTTGAATGGCGTTCACTCTATCGCGGAGCGCCATATAACGGATCAAAAAAGCAACCAAATCCCAATAATCAATACGAATCGTATTTAACAAGCCAGCTTATTGCAAATTATCGCGCATCAGAATCTCCGTTCACATTCTCCGCTCTTATTCCATACGTCCTCCGCCAGGCTCATGATCCGATGGCAACTCCTGTAAATGTCAAAGGCGAGGGTATTGGTGATATTACAGCTATTGTGAGATTTAATCATAAGGATTATATTAATGAAGCAATGATCGGCTATTCATTTTCGGCAGGAGTAAAATTTCCGACTGGAAGTACAAATATCACAAATTCAATTGGAGTTACTCTTGATCCGCATATACGTCCGGGAACAGGAACGACCGATTTTATTATAGGCGGCTCAGGAATTTGGGCGCTTGATAGAACAGGAATTTCTGCAAGCGCTGCCTCTGGTTTTATTACCGGACGTGGTGCACCACTAGCCTATGGGGGCGGGTACCATAAGTTCGGCAATTATCTCATGGGCGAGATCACAGCGCGTTACAGGATCATTCCTGCAGATGTCAGCGAGTCAAACCTTTCTATCACGTGTGGGTTAGGTGCTGAAATCCATGGGAAAGAAACAGAAGGCGGGCAAGAGAAAATTGCTTCAGGTGAATCGCTCATTTTCGTTACTCCGGGATTAAAATTTATTATTTCGATGAACCTATCCCTTGATGCAAGCGTCGAAATCCCGATCTATCAATACGAAGGCTGGGATCCGGTAACAGGCGATAATCAGTTGGGGCAGGCCTATAGGATAGTGGCTGGTATACAATACTTACTCTAAATGATAGAAATATTCGTTGTTACAAAATTCCAAAAATTACGAATAACCTGTATGATTATTCTAAAAAATATGACAATACTTATTACTCTACTTACGTCATTATTTTTGACAACAGGCTGTACTCAGAAAAAAACGGTCGATGCCAGAGCTACTCCTGATCTTCGTGAGACCACAGAACTATCCGCACAGAAGATCAAGGTTTTCTCCGCGGAGAAAAATGGATATATTTTAGTTGAGAAAGTTCATAAAACTGATGAGGAATGGAAGAAGCAGCTTGAGCCGTTATCATTCGAGGTTACCCGTAAAGCAGGAACAGAACGTGCCGGTACGGGAAAATATGAAAATAATCACGAAAAAGGAATTTATTCCTGCATTTGCTGTGGTAACGATCTTTTCACTTCCGAGACAAAATTTGAATCGGGCACTGGATGGCCCAGCTTTTGGCAGCCGATCGCAAAAGAGAATGTTACGACGAATTCCGATCACGAACTTGGCTACGAGCGCACGGAAGTTCTCTGTGCCAGATGCGGAGCGCATTTAGGGCATGTCTTCGATGACGGACCGAAGCCGACGGGACTCAGGTATTGTATGAATTCAGTGGCATTGAATTTTCAGAAAAATAATAATTAAGAGTCCGCCCACTAATGGGGTATCCTCATTATTAAATATCAAAATATCGAATATGTCAATCCCAGTGCTAACCCTTCTTTTATCTGCGTTCTTGGCGTGACAATTTTCTCATTTATTAGCTGTACTCCCAGGCTTGCCACTATATATTTATTCACTTTCATTGCTAATAAATTATCAGAGCGAACAGTGATTACCGAAAGCGTTCTGAACGGAGCAAATAGCTCCAACTTAGATTTGAATACGATATTACTATCGAGCGCCAGTTCTACTTCGGTCACAGATTCAAGACCTCCTTCTATCTTTGACTTCTCGATCTGCGCAGTAGTGGGGTCATCGGAATAAATATTGTATTTATTGGTGAATGTTTCCCGAAGAGCAAGCCCAAGACGTGTTCGGAATGATCCGGCATGTTGATAGCTCATACCAACTGCCTGCGTTACGATTGCCGGGTCAAAAAGTCCTGAGACCGGTGTTTTTGTACGCAGAGAATCATTATTATATTTATACCCGGTGGTGAATTGAGTTTTGAACGTTACGCTTGCATAGGGATCAAAATGTTCGCTCATCTTATATGCAAGAATAGATTCAATATCGATCTTATCATCTGTTTTACGTAAACCGATATTCGCTAATCGCGCTTCACCGAAAGAGAATTTATAATTCGTCGTCCAGTTAGTCAGAACCTCTTCGTTATAACTTCTGCCATCTATGATCAGATTATATGCAAGAGCATTATCACCTCCTGCAGCCCAATCGGTATAGGACACTTGTGAAAGATTCAATGTGGATATGAGAGTATGTTTCCACCCATGTTTCAGTGTATCCTTGTCATCCTGTGCAAAAGAATTACTACAAAAAACAATCGAGAAAATAAGAAAGAAAATATTTTTTTTGAACATAAAAATCACCCCTATAATATAGTGAATTGAACGAGACAAGTAGTAATAAGAAAGCAGGGAAAGTACCGAAACACAAAATGTTTATTGCCTTGTGCGTAAGGCGTCTCGAATTTCCGTAAGAAGAATCACTTCTTTTGTCGGAGCAGCAGGGGCAACGATTTCCTTTTTCTTCATTCTGTTGACGCCCTTAACAATAAGAAATATACAAAATGCGATGATGATAAATGTGATAAGTGTATTGATAAATAATCCGTAACGGAGCAGCACAGCCGGTTTATCACCAACATCATCTTTAAGGACAATAGCAAGTTTACTAAAATCAACACCGCCGAGGAGCATACCTATAGGAGGCATGATAATATCATCTACTAATGATGCGACAACTTTCCCAAATGCCGCCCCTATAATTACTCCTACTGCAAGATCAACCACATTACCTTTAGAAACAAAGTCCTTGAATTCTTTTATCATAGACATATAATTTCTCCGAATTAGTGAAAGTTAAGTAAGTTTGAGTACAAATATACTAACAAATTATCCATCTCTAATTCAAATGACATGTTTGAATTTATTAATTAAAGTGGCTTGGTCTGGCTGATTAGTTTTTGTCAAGTGGGGATAAATAGGCAGTGCCTATTTCATTCTCACGATCTCGATCCGGTGATTCCGAAGCATATTCTCAGGAGAGTCATTCGGGACCATGGGATCATGTGGTCCGTAGCCCTGCGTTGATACTCGTGAAGCAGAAATCCCGCGCGATACCAACCAGACTTTTATTGATTCAGCCCGATCCTGAGTAAGTGCCATGGCAGAATCAAAGTCACCTGAATTATCGGTATACGCACGGATTTGGATCTCAATCTCAGGGTGATTTGTCAATGAATTCAACACCGGCATGAGCAGACGATCTGACTCCTGCCTCAGACGCGCTTTGGCACTGTCAAATGCAATACTGCCGAAAACCTGTGATGTCCCTCTGCTGCCAAAGTCAAACTCAGCTTCGGTTTCTTGATTTTCTGCACTTCGCCCACCGAAAGAATAACTAATTCCGATCCTAAATCCCCAAAACGCATCATTGCGGTTGTCATGAACAGGATTAAGATCGTCAGAAAAGGAAGGATTATCACTGATGCTTGCCTCGACAGCCAAATTTTTATCAAGCGGATGGTAAAGCCCTAGGCCGATTGGCAGATACGCTGTCGTACTATTCAATTTTGCATCAGGTGATGCATTCGGAGGTGGTGAAGAAACGTTATAACTTAGTGCTCCGATACCAGCATAAATATAAGGCTGCCACTCGGAGTTTTCCAATGGAGAGTAACGTACCTGGAAATCGTAAGGAACAATATACGTTGAATATTCTGAGTACCCGCCTTGATTCGGGCTGGAGATTTTCCCGAATCCGAAATTTGCTTCGAGGCTCCAATGCCGCGCAATTCCGTTGAGCCAGAGCAGCGAAAAATTGAATTGTGGATTTATTGCTTGATGTATTGACTCATTAACTCCGGCCACCCCACCTATACCTGCTCCGAAACTCCAGATTTGCTCCCATTGGGCATAAGAATTCTTCGCAAAAAAAAATATAGCGAAAAAAAATAAAGGTACAAGTTTTTTTCTCATCTATCCGTGGGGATATCCGTGACTTAATTATTTATATGGCACTTTCAGCCAGACAAAAATACGCAAAATAAAAAAGTCAAAAGTCTTTTTTGACTTTTGACTTTTAATTTTCGAAATAAAAAAATTAGCGTTTACGAGAGGGATCGACTTCTTCGAGCCATGCCACCTTCGCTTCGAGCTGTTCTTTCGGTTCTACCCAATTCGGATCAGGCAGGCAGCAATCCACAGGGCATACTGCAGCGCATTGAGGCTCATCATGGAAGCCAACGCATTCCGTGCACTTATCTGGCACAATATAAAAGAAATCACTGGAATAAAATCCTACTGCGCCGCTTGGGCTGGGATCGGTTGGTCCGTATGTTTGACCAGCCAATGACCAGTTAGCTCCGCCTTCGTAGATCGCCGTATTCGGGCATTCAGGTTCGCAGGCTCCGCAGTTAATGCATTCAGTCGTGATATAGATCGCCATTATTTCTGTCCTCTAATTAAGATTATAGTAAACTTTTATTTACAAACTTACGAAATTCTTTGTAGCTCAGGGAAAAAAGAATTATCAACTTCGTACGATGCACCCTTAGCATTCATTAAACACGCACCGTCAAAACATCGTTCGATTCCTTTGCGAAAAGTCTGCATTTCAAGACCCATATAATCATCGGGATATTGTTTTAATTTTTCAAGTGATTTATTATATTGACTTATTGCCCCGCTTGTATTGCCATTGGAGAGATGGTGGCATCCGACCGCTGCCTGGATCAAGCCTTGCAGAAAAAGCCGCCGATCTGATCGCTCCTCCTGCCATAATTCTTCGAAGGCATCATGACATTCAAAAAATTCTTTTGCATTGAAAAGATCAACTCCACGCGAAAAAATTTCATCGAAAGAATGTTTGTCCGTATCGCTCATTAAATATAGAAACATGGTAATGAATGCTAAAGTTAACGGACTCTCTTTCTGAAATTATTGTTTAGACCGAGAATTAATTTATAATCCGAATGAATCTCACAATAGGACCATATACACTTACTTCGATCGAAACCGGCACATTCGCTTTAGATGGCGGAGCAATGTTCGGCGTTGTGCCGAAAAATCTTTGGAGCAAATCAAATGAGCCGGATGAAATGAACCGCATCACTATGTCTCTTCGGGCATTGCTTGTTCAAGGCAACGGGAAAAATATTCTTATCGATTCGGGAATGGGGGAGAAGTATGACGAGAAAACACGAAAAATTTATAAGCTCGATAATTCGAAGTTTACTCTTCTCACCTCACTTGCACGAGGAGGGCTGAAACCCGAAGACATTACCGATGTGATCCAAACGCATCTGCATTTTGATCATTGCGGTGGATCGGTTTCGCAAACAGAAGATGGAAAATTATATCCGACATTTCCGAATGCAAAGCATTATGTACAAAAAGAAAATCTTGCCTGGGCGCGCAAGCCTACCGATAAAGACCGGGCAAGCTATTTAAAAAATGATTGGGAGCCGCTTGCCGCGGAGGGGATGCTGGAAGAATTGGATGGACCAGGAGAAATATTTCCCGGAATTCATCTTCATATTTTTAACGGACATACCAGAGCGCAGCAGCTTCCGCAAATTACTGATGGAAAAAACAGCCTCTTCTATTGCGCCGATCTTGTTCCTACAAAAGCCCATATTAATTTTCCATACATCATGGGTTACGATAATTTTCCGCTCACAACGCTTGAAGAAAAGAAAAAAAATATTCCAAAATTTTACGAAGAAGGATGGACGCTTTTTCTAGAGCATGATCTGGTGGATGCATTGGTAAAGTTGGAGCAGACAGAAAGAGGATTTAAGGCAGTTGCAGTATAATGAATCGTCTTGAACAAACAAAGAAGATCAAGCAAGCAGCCCTCGACAACGGCTTCACGAAAGCAGGTGTGACCTCAGTCGCACCATTCGATGAAGCTGCCGATAGGCTTGAAGCATGGGTATCTTCCGGCGCGCATGGAGTTATGAGCTACATGGAGCGAAATCTTGAAAAGCGTAGAGATGTAAAAAATATTTTGCCGAATGCCAAAAGTATCCTTTCGCTTGCGTTGAATTATTATTTTGATGAATCTCAAGGTGGGCTGATTCCAGTGGGACGGACTCTTGATCCGCCAGTCGAGACCGGACTAAGAGTCCGTCCCACTGGAGAAAACACTTCACTGAAAATCTCCCGTTATGCTTGGGGGGATGATTATCATGAAGTCATCAGCAGAATGCTCGAAAAATTATTAGAGCAAATAAAAATTATTGCGCCGGAAGCAGAGGGAAGATATTATGTTGATACCGGACCATTGCTTGAAAAGGCGACTGCCGAGCGTGCGGGAATCGGATGGATCGGCAAACACACGAATGTTATTACTCGCGAAGTAGGATCGTGGGTATTTTTAGCAGAGATCATTTTGAATCTCGATCTCGAACCTGATACTCCTGCAACTGATATGTGCGGAACATGCAATCTCTGTATCGAAGCATGTCCGACTGATGCCATCACCGCTCCATACAAACTTGATGCGACAAAATGTATTTCGTATCTGACTATTGAGCTAAAGCCGCAGAATGAAATTGCACCGGCACTTGCAGCGAACATGGAAGGCTGGCTTTATGGTTGCGATATTTGTCAGGATGTTTGCCCGTGGAACCGATTTGAACAGCAAACACCTTTAATCGCCTTCGCTCCGCGAGAGGAAAATCTTTCTCTTACAAAAGAAAAGATCGAAACCATGGAGCAAGACGAATTTTCCAAACGTTTTCGTAAATCGCCGGTTAAGCGGACAAAACTTGCCGGGTTGAAGAGAAACGTTAAGGCGATGAATTCGTAACACAAACAATGTCATTGCGAGGAGTCGTGCAGAGACGGCGAAGCAATCCGAATTACATGTCATTCTGAACGGAGTCCCTATCGCGATAGTGATACTTCGTCGGGCTAAAGCTCTCCCAGCAATGACACAAAATTTTCAAAAAAATTAATGCAAAAAGTAATCATTATCGGTTCAGGACCTGCAGGACTTACGGCCGCACTTTATACTGCGCGTGCCAATCTCACGCCGCTTGTCTTTGAAGGGGAGCAGCCTGGCGGACAGCTTACCATCACTACCGAGGTCGAGAATTATCCCGGCTTTGAGCATGGCATTCAAGGTCCGGAAATGATGAATATTTTCCGAAAACAGGCACAACGTTTTGGCGCCGATTGCCGGTTTGAAACGGTGACTGGTGTTGACTTTTCGAAGCGTCCCTTCAAAGTTGAAGTCTCGGGTACTACCTACGAATCCGAAACCGTCATCATCGCAACAGGTGCGAAAGCGAAACTGATCGGCTTGGAATCAGAGATGAGTTTCATGGGCTATGGCGTCAGCGCCTGCGCAACGTGCGACGGATTTTTCTTCCGGAATCAGGATGTGCTCATTGTCGGCGGCGGCGATACGGCGATGGAAGAAGCGATCTACCTTACGAATTTTTGTAAGACCGTTACCGTCGTCCATCGCAGCGAAAATTTCCGCGCATCAAAGATCATGGTAGATCGTGCAAAAGCGAATCCAAAAATTAAATGGATACTCAATGCGCAAGTTGTCGATGTGCTCGGCACAACCGATGATCTCGGACGCAAGACCGTCACAGGCGCAATGATCAAGAATACGATTTCCAATACAATCACCGAAATTGCAACGAATGGACTTTTCGTGGCTATCGGACATCAGCCTAATACCGATCTCTTCAAAGACAAACTCGATATGAATGAAGTTGGGTATCTCGAAACAATCGGCAAGAGTTCTTACACCAATATCATGGGCGTCTTTGCCTGTGGTGATTGCCAGGATCATGTCTATCGCCAAGCAATAACTGCTGCCGGCTCCGGCTGCATGGCAGCGATAGATGCCGAGAGATTTATTGGTGCGAATCCGCTGTAATTATTGGTAGGAAGTAGGTGTTGCTTTTCTGAATAATTTCATTCTATATGCAATGAAACAGAAGATTGTGTCCATCGCTACTGTCCTTTGCTTTTTGTCTCTTCTGCAATCTGAAGTTGCGGCGCAGTGGACGCAAACGGACGGACCAAATGGAGGGGCTAGTATTAATTCGTTTGCATTAATTGGCACAACAATGTTTGCAGGTGGGGCAAATGGAGCTCTGTTTATTTCAAATGATGGCGGGGCATTTTGGTCCAGGGTTCAAGGAGGTTTCCCAAATTATTCTGTTTATGCTCTTGCGACTATTGATTCAGATTTATTTGCTGGGACAGCTGGCGGGGTTTTTCACTCCCAAGATAAAGGCATTACATGGAAGTCTGTAAATTCCGGATTAACAAATACTTATATTTCGGCTTTTGCAGTGAACGGTTCTAATCTCTTTGCTGCAACAAAAAATTTCGGAACTCCGCAGAATGATGGAGTATTTTTATCTACCGATCATGGAAACAGTTGGAAAGTTGTAAATTCCGGTTTAACAATTCATAATGTATATTCTCTTGCTGTGAGTGGACCAAATCTTTACGCTGGTACGGATTCTGATGCAGTCTTTCTTTCTACCAACAATGGTACAAACTGGACGCGAATCAAAGGTACTAAGTCTTATGCCTACATTGATGCACTCATATCCAATAGTTCGAACATTTTTTCCGGTGCATATATTGATGGTGTTTCACTTTCAACAGACAATGGCACGACTTGGACAAATATGAGTACAGGCTTGCCGAATATTGCGGTGAGGGCTCTTGCTTTTGATGGTAATAAAGTATATGCTGGTAACTATGTAGGGGGAGTCTCCGTTTCAACGAATTATGGAAAAAACTGGACACATGATACAACTGGATTGACAAGTGATGAAGTTGCATCATTTTTTCTAAATGGATCTAATCTTTATGTTGGTACAAATGGCGGCATATTTCTTTCTACAAATGAAGGAGAGAATTGGACCGCAAAGAACAATCATCTAACAAATTCTCTCGTTCTTACAATGGTTGTACGACGAGACACGATTTTCGCGGGCACCGGTTCAAATGGAATTTACTTGTCTACTGATCATGGCAACAGTTGGATACGATCCAGTGCTGGGCTTACTTCATTAGGTATAGACGAACTCATACAGGACAACGACAATCTTTTTGCAGCAACGAGCACTGGAGGAGTTTTTAGGTCTACAAACGGAGGTGCTGGTTGGACAAGTACGGCCATTCCATATAATTATCGTCATAAAACTAGCTTGGCAATTAGTGGATCAAATCTTTTTGCAGGTTCTGGAGATGGCAGTGCATTCCTCTCCACAAACAATGGAGATAGTTGGGCACAAATAAATAATGGGCTAACAAACGATAGCGTGGAATGTCTTGCATTGATTGGCTCGAATCTCTTTGCAGGTACGCGTGGCGGCATTTTTCACTCTACAAATAATGGCGCTAATTGGACATCAGTAAGCAATGGGTTAACAGATATGTCAATTTTTGCACTAGCAGTCGTCGGCACAAATCTTTTTGCATCAACTGCAACTGGTAGTTTTTTTCTTTCAAAGGATTTTGGGGCAAACTGGATACCACTTAATATAGGATTAGGAAATAAAAAGATCATTTCGTTTATAGCCATTGATTCTAATCTCTTTGTCGCAACAAATCACAATGGAGTTTTTGTGACCTCAAATAATGGGGTTAGTTGGAAAGAAGTTAATATAGGATTAACAGACAGTTCAATATTTTCACTTGCAATCAGGGGATCAGATCTCTTGGCAGGAACAAGTGGCAGTGGAGTATTCAAACGCCCGCTATCTGAAATGATAAACACCAATTCGGTCCCAAAAACATCATTTCCACACGCCCACCTCAAAAATTTTCCTAATCCTTTCTCCTCGCAAACAACAATTTCCTTTTCGAATCCTGAACGGCAGTTTGTAGATATCCAGATTGTGAATTTGCTTGGGGCTGAATGCGCACAATTATTTTCCGGTGACTTGGATGCAGGTGAGTATTCCTTTGAGTGGGATGCCTCTCAGATGCCGGCAGGTGTATATCTCTGCATAGCGAAAACTTCTAATGGTATTGAAAAATGTTTGATCGAAAAAGAATGAACCCATCAAAGAACTATTATTCTCAAAAATCAATTCAGACAGTAGGGCAATAATTTTTCCTGAAAAATTTGGATGTGGTTATAAATTGTTGTATATTCGTACTGAGATTTTGTGTTGTGCAACACGGGGAAAACCTGTAAGATAAGCAAAATCAGTTTTTTACACACCTAAAACAAACGCTTCGAAACACGACTAATTGATACGGTTTACTAAGAGTTCAATACGATAGGGCAAAAATTCCAGACTGCAACGAACACCACGTTCGCGGTACTTATGATAAAGAGGGATTTTTTCCGTTATCACCATAGAACAGGATGAGACCATTTCAACCACTTACGTCGCTGCCGTTTCGGACCGTGAATAATTTCGCGTCACATACCATTTCACCGAAGAAAGTACTCTTTCTGACGTATCGCTTTCCGTATCCGCTATCGGGCGGCGATCGCTTGAAGAGCTATCACTTGCTTCGTCATCTTTCCGAAATTTCCGAAGTCGATCTTATTTCGCTCGATGAATGGGGGACTGCTACTCATGAAAATCTCCAGCATATAAAACAATTTGCCAGCACGGTAACAGTTGTACCCTTTAATAAAACTTCTGCAGCGAAGCGTGCTGCACTTTCGCTTTTTACAAAAACTCCTTTAGAATTTGCCTGGTATAACTCTCCGCAGATGCAGGAAGTAGTTGATATTGCTCTTTCATCGAAGAGGTATGATTTGGTAATTTGCTTTTTTATGCGCACTGCGTCTTATATGACCAATAAGTCCTATAAGACTTATACGCCAAAAATTCTGATTGCAGAAGACTCTCGTTTGCTTGCCGATGAAAGAGCATCCGAAAAATTTTCATTCTCGGCGGAATATCTCGTGCGCAAAAATGATGCGGCAAAGCTTCGTGCTTATGAGCCAGAGATTATGCGTCATTTCGATGTAACAACCTTTGTTGCTGAGCCGGATAAGCAGCGCGTACTTGCCGAAGATCCAAGTTTAAAGACAGCCATCCTTTCAAATGGTGTAGATACGAATGCATATTCATTCTACGAAGGAAAGAAAGAGAATGCAATTCTTTTTGCTGGGCATCTTGGTATCTATCATAATAAGATGATGGCGCAGCGAATTGTTAAAAATATTTATCCGAAGATCAGGGAGCGTTCACCGCAGACGAAACTCTACATTGTGGGGCAAGACCCCGATGCATCGCTTGCGAAACTCGTTCGCGAAACACCGGGCGCAGAGCTTCATCAGAATGTCCCGGATATGAAGCCATATTATGAGAAGGCATCTCTCTTCATTCATCCGCAGGAGATCGGTGCAGGCATTCAGAACAAGTTATTAGAAAGTATGGCGATGGGAACGCCCGTCATTACGACGGCGATCGGAGCGTCGGGTATAAGCGGAGTGATCAACCATAGGCACGTTGTGGTGAGTGAAAGTGATGAAGAATTTGTTGACTCTGTAATCTCACTCTTAGCAGATACAGAAGAATGCCGTCATATTGCGCTTAATGCGCGAAAACTCATCGAAGAACGTTATACATGGGATGCGATCTTTGCTGATTTTGATTTGATCGTTTCCGGAGTCGTACCGGATTTCTTTAATTTGAATTTGCCAAAACGGATAGTACAAGCAGTTTAAATGACCTACATTGATCAAAAAGGAAAAGTAAAACATCATACGATGTCCGGAAGGGCAGTGTATCTTGTTATTGATCTTATTATTTTGAATGTATCATTTCAATTTGCATTTCTTGTTCGTTTTTCAGTCCTGCTTTTCCAATCTCCTTATTTACTTGAAGGTGCGCCAACAAGTATTTATAATCCGCTTGAACTCTATATTACCGGTGCATGGATTGCCGTTGCTCTTATCACTCGGCTTTATGGCGATAAATTCGGTACACCGGCTGGGCGCATCCGTGATCTTTTCAAAGTAATCGGTTTCCTTGCAACTGCAGTTTTCTTTTTATTGTAGCACAGGGCGGATATAATTTTTATTCGCGCGGCTTCCTGCTTTATTTCTTTCTATTTTCTTCATCTGCCTTGCTTGTTTTCCGCGTCATCATTAGTTCGACGGCAACGCTGATGCGTACTCGAGATTTTGCAAGCCGCGACATTCTCATTATCGGCGCAGGAAGAACGGGTGAAAGATTTTATACCGCTGTCAATAATAATCCTGTCTATGGATATCACGTAATTGGATTTTTGGATGATAATGGAATTGCAAGCAAAGTACGCCCAATGATTCTCGGTAAACTCGGTGATCTTGAACGCATCACGGCAGCACAACCTGTTGATGAAGTGGTGATCGCACTTCCGAAAGCAACGGAAGAAACCATTGCGCGGCTTGTGATGGAATGCGAAGATAAATGTATTCGCGTGAACGTCATACCCAATGATTACGCTGCATTCGAAGGCAAGCGTGTGATCGAAGAAGTTGGGGAGTTCTCATTAGTGCGTATGCGCGAAGCACCGCTCGATCTGCCGTCGAATAAAGCATTGAAACGCACCTTCGATATAATTTTCAGTTTGATCATTCTGATCTTAGTATTTCCCCCTATTTATCTGATAAGTGCTCTGCTGATAAAATTTTCTTCGAAGGGCCCTGTTTTCTTCAAGCAACTTAGGACGGGCGAAGACGGTACGAGTTTTATCTGTTATAAATTTCGCACCATGCGTAACCTGCCGCGCGAGATGGCTGATTCCATTCAGGCAGTACCGAACGATCCTCGCATGACATGGATCGGCAGTATCTTGCGACGCACAAATATCGATGAATTGCCGCAATTTTGGAATGTATTAAAAGGCGATATGTCCGTTATCGGTCCCCGTCCTCACATGCTCAAACATACGGAAGATTATCGCAAGATCATCGGTAACTATATGGTGCGTCACTTCGTAAAGCCCGGTGTAACAGGTTGGGCACAAGTAAATGGTTTGCGCGGAGCAACACAAACTCCTGATCACATGGAACGCCGGATAAAACACGATGTATATTACATCGAGAACTGGTCGTTCCTATTTGATCTGACGATCATCTGGCAAACAATCGTCACTATGCTCAGAGGCGATAAGAACGCATATTAAATAGTCTTGAAATCCAAAGCAATATTTTTCGATAGAGATGGAGTAATTAACGAACGAATCCTTGAAGGATATGTGCGCTCATGGGATGAATTTCATTTCTTGCCTGATGTCGGTGAGACCTTAAAAGAAATAAAAGACCGTGGATATATTGCAATAATCATAACCAATCAGCGCGGAGTAGGACTTGGCTTAATGACAGAAATTGATCTTGCAGATATTCATAAGAAGATGCAATCACAATTGCAGGAAAAATACGGAGTGCAATTCGATGATATTATTTCGTGTACTGATACAGGAAATGAATCCGGCAGACGCAAACCTTCTCCAGCCATGCTTTTGGAAGCACAAACGAAATATGATATTGATATGGGATTAAGTTGGATGATTGGCGATACTGCTTCCGATATTCAAGCAGGTAAAAATGCCGGCACGAAGACAGCATTCTTATTGAATGAGCATGATTCGCCGCCACCGGATGCAACGATCAGCATTGCATCATTGAAAGAAATAATAGTTTACCTTTGAACTAAGTCGTAATTTTGCATTTTATTTTACTGAATTCTATTGAAGCGGTACTTTCTTTGCCTTTTCATTCTCTCTGTAATCACAAATGTTGCTGCAGCACAGCTGTCTGAACGCTCGCTGCCGTTCGATAAATCATTAGATATTGACATCGGAGAATCTGCAAGTGAAATTCGTGGCTCCGAGCCTTCGGCGATTCAATCAAATATGAAGATCATTCACGAACTTGAATCTTCTTCTTCGGACGATTCCAGATATGAATTTGATCAATTACTCTCATTATCCGAGTTTGAACATTCGCATCTTATCTTTGCTCAAAATATCTTACGCTCTGCAATTGATAACGAACCGAATGCTTCGGTGAAGAGATCGGAAGCATTACTTCTTTCTTCGCTTGAATTACTTTCATCATCTTCACTTAATGTCGAAGATGCTATTGAAGCAGGAAGGCGGTTGAAAGAGATCCGCTCAGATGCTTTCGTAAATGAACCGATCATCGATGCCGAATATCACTTTTGGCTTGCAGAAGTGTATAGGTCGGAGCATAATATTAGCGACGCGATTGATGCTTATACTTATGCTCTTGGAAAAAATGTTGAGGATTTTAATGAACTTGTCCGTTTTCGTCGTGCCGAGCTTTTCGAACATGAGCTTCGCTACACTGCTGCATCCGAGGATTTCGATACGCTGGCATCGCACCCTTCCCATGCGTTACGGCTTTATGCATCACTTCGCAGAGCATCGCTTCTTCGTACGATGCGAAGATATGAAGAGGGAATTGCAGAATGCTCCCGTGCTTCTATGCTTGCATCAGATACCTTTCATCTTACAATATCTCAGGATGTGCGCGATATGCGTTACCGCTCTCTCTTGATCGGCTTACGTAAAGATCTGGGAAGTCGTCCTGATACATTGATGCTAGCCTCTCCTTACTCAACAGCTGAGATATTACTTTTAAGAGGGTCTGAATATTCGGGACTTATCCAATATGACTCAGCAGAATATTTTTTTGAGAGAGGCCAGAGGCAGCTTTCTAACACAAAGGATTCATTCCATTTTGACCGCGAAAAGAGTTATCTGGCTCATGCGTTGAAATTTGAACGAGCGTGGGTAAAACTTTCAACCGGAGAAAATGACGAAGCTGCAAAAATGTTTTTTGCTCTGGCAAAAGAGGACACTTCGCAGCAAAAGAATCCGCTTTTTTTTGGTGGAACATCGGATAATAGCGGGACATTCTATCATGATGAGAAAGTATTGCCAATAGGGGCAAATGCTGCACGATCAATTCAACTTGATACGTCGCGATTTATTTATGATGATTATCCTGCGCGTGCAAGATTTTATGCAGGTATTGCACTATCACGTGCAGGAAAAGTAGCACAAGCGCGCGAGATGCTGACCAATCTTTCGCAAGATCCAACTGCTATTTATGCCGATAAGGCGCGCTATCATCTTGCACTTGTCGAATTTAAAAGCGAACGTACACTGCAAGCAGAAGGTTTGCTTGCTCCGATTGCAATGCACCGTTCGCAATCAGGAGTTTTTGCTTCGATCATTCTTGGCGATATTCATTATCGCCGGTCAAGTTTTGCAAAGGCATCGGAATACTTAGGTTTTGCTTTAGCAAATCTTCCTGATAATGACACAACCCTTCGAAGCTTTGCTGCACTTGAACGCGGATTGAGTTTACTCCCCCTTGGATCGTGGAATGAATCGGCGCAGGATTTAAAACTTTATATTTTACTTGCGTCGAAACAAACTCCCGGTCTTGATGAAGCGCTTTTTTGGTTGGGACGTGCGTACTTTAGAAGTGATAGTATTCCTCAATCTCGGAATTGTTTTAAACGAGTTCTCGACGAATTCCCGAATTCAACTCGTATTATTGACGCGCAATATGGATATGCATGGACGCTCTTCCGTAATGGCGAATACAAACTGGCAGATAAGGAATTTGCAAAAGTTATCGAGATGGATTCGATCACCAGATATGCATATGATGCGCTTTCGCGCGAAGGGGATGCTCTTTATGCGGGAGGTAATTTGAAAAAAGCTCTTGCAATTTATAATCTCGCTGTTGACCGTCCGACTTTTAATGAGTACAGGACAACTCGCTCGCTCTATCAATTAGGTGTTATCCGAATGCGAGGCGATAGCGCACGTTCTGCAATGAATGCATTTCACACGATCATTAATAAATTTCCGAGATCCGATATTCTTGATCGTGCTTACTATGATTATGCCGTTGCCGCATATGCCATTAAGAAAGACGATAAAGCCATTGAAGCAGTAGAAACGTTAGCAAAGAAATTCAAAGATTCACCGTATGCAACGAAAGCATTATTTCTTGAGGCATCGGAAGAAGAACATAATGGCAATTATAGAGAAGCATTCGCAAGTTACAAGAAAATAATAATTGATCACACATCCTGCGAAGAATTCCAACCTTCTCTATTTGGAGCTGTTAATGCATTATCTCAGTTAAAAAAATACGATGATGCAATTGCTCTTGCAGATACGTTTCTGGTAAAATCTCCGGGTGCTTCTTATGCGCCGGCACTTCTTTTCCGAAAGGGCGAAATACAATTACTTGCATTAAATCCAAAAAATGCAGAGAAAACATTTACGGAATTTGGCGATCGCTTCCCAAAAGATACGCTGCTGCCGATGTCAAAATATATGCTTGGAAAAGCAACGAGCTTTTCAGATAAAGATAAAGCATTTGATCTTTATCAGGAAGTTACGGAAAAGTATCCCCATTCAAATGCCGCACCGTTCGCCTATTTCACAATGGCAAGACTTGAGCGAAATGAACGCGGAGAAAAAAATAAAGCCGCTGAATATTATACGAAAGCATTCGCCATTGAATTTTATTCCAGCGAAGCCGCTCCTCAGGCAATGTTTGAATACGCAGGGCTCGTTCGCAATGATCTCGGCAAACCTGATTCTGCTGTTCGCATCTATGATGACTTGACAAATCGCTACTTTATCGAAACCACCGTTGGCGGCAAATCACAACTTGAAGCATCGGAGATTTTTCTTTCAGAAGGAAAAAGGAATGATGCCATTTCACGATTGCAAAAACTTGCAGATGCTCAAGAAGGATATGAACTTGCAGCTGAGGCACGATTAAGATTGGGTCAACTTTATAAACGCGAGGGAGCAACGAAGAAGGCGCTGACGGAATTTGACAGAGCACGGGAAGATAATAGTACGACGAAAGAGCAGTTAGGAAAATCTTATATCGGTTCGGCAGAGTGCAGCATTGCCATCGGCGATAAAAAAACAGCTCGGCAAGTTCTTGCAGAACTCCTTGTAACTCGCGGAATTTCTCAATCACGACGTGAGGCGGCGAAACAATTGCTTGAATCGATAACTCCGAAGAAAAAGAAGAAGCGGAAGTAGGGGCACGCTGTGCGTGCCTTCTTCAATTTTTATTATAAGGCGAGAAAAGGGCACATGCAATGTGCCCTACGGAATAATTATTTTACTGCTTCAGCAACTACTTTCGGCTTCGCGTCCACTCCGCGCCATGCATTCGAAGTAACGATCTCCGCTCCCCACATTTTTGCATACATGAAAAGCTGCAAACGATAAGATGCAAGGTATTTCAATGAGTTATTAAGCAGCGCCTCAATAAGTGTTACCTTCGTACCCCAAGGCTGCTGTGTTTCCATAGTCAAAAGGTCATCATCATTTAGAGGAGAAAGAACATCTGTAAGTTTCTTTTTCTCCTCATCAAGGATCGCAACAAAATTCGCAAGATCGATATTATTTGTTGTTTCGCGGACTGCCTTCATGCGTTCAATATTTTCCGGTTTTGCCCAACCGCCGTTAACATACGTTTCGACGCTTGCACTTCCGATAAAAGCGATATAATGCAGAAGCTCTTTTGTAGAGCGCATACCTTCGAGAGGACGTTTATCCATTGAGCCTTCAGGGATCTTTTCATAGAGATGTTGACAGAGTGTCAGGTCACTGATCATTGCATTGAGGAGATATTCTTTGAATGCCATTGTATTGAAGATAAGATTAGTATAATAAATTAATTTGATGAAACTTGTCGCTTAGAGCCGCCGCTTGCGCCACGTATCTTCCACCACGATTGATTGAAGCCGGGACGGACAGCATTCCATGAAACGAAATCAAATCGGTCAACCCATACTGCAGGATTTTCCGGAACCCATAACAGACAATTGCCTTGATCTTCGTAAAATACTTTTTGGAACTCGCGCTGAAGGTCCATTCGCTTTGATTCATCAAACTCACTGCGAATTGCTTCAAGAAGATGATCGGCGCGGGAGCTGGCATAAGAGCTGTAGTTCGATCCTCGGTTCTTTGCCTGCGAGGAATGGTAAAGCTGGTAATTATCGGTTTCATACGGATCATTCTGCCACGAACCGTACGTCGCATCGAAATTATGATCGCGACAGCGATCAAGAAATATTGACCACTCCGTTGTCTGCACATCTGCATCAATTCCTACTTTTCGCATTGATTCAGCAATGATGAGCAGAACATTTTTCCGAACTTCGTTTCCTGCATTCGTTAAGAATGCAAATTTAAATGGCACAAGTTTTCCATTGATCTCCTTATCGAGTATCCCATCGCCGTCATGATCTTTCCATCCTGCTGAATCAAGCATACGTTTTGCAAGTTCGATATCATAACTGATTAGAGGGAGATCTTTATTGTATTCTTTTCTCCAGAAGGGTGTCGGCGATTGAGTTGGTTTAGCAAGACCAAATAAAACTTTTTTGATGATCGTTTCACGATCGATCAGATGTGCAAGCGCCCAACGAACTTTAACATCACTGAAATATGGTTTTTGCAGATTCCAATTTACGAGAACGTACGAGCCGAGAGGAAAGGTAACTCTTTTGAGGAATGGCTGAATAGTCGTGTCGATCTTCACAAAGTATGGCGGCTGCAAAAAATAAATTATATCAATGTCCCTCGCTTTTAATGCTGTCACCGCAGCATTCCAGTCTGCAATAAGTTTATACGTCAGTGTATCGGGATAGATGATACCAAGCGGCGAATTTCCTTTGTTCGTATAATTCGGATTTCTATCAAGAATGATTCTATCGTTTGTGCTCCAGAGCGCCAGTTTATAAGGTCCGGAACCCTGAATATATTTTGGTTCGCGTCCAAGTTCAGGTTTTACCATCCAATCCGAAAATTCTTTCATTGCAGGATTTTTTGCCATCTTTGCAATTTTAGCACTGTCGAGATTATCGGGATTTGCCACCTTTTCAATAACAGCTGCAATATCATCCCATGTATATTTATCCGTTAATCCCTGAGGATCGAAAATATGTTTCGGTAAAATAAAAAGATTATCGCCAAAGACTTGTTCTTTTGCAAGAAAATATGGTTTTGACATTGTAAAGCGAATGCGATACGGATCGCCATCGATAAGTTCGCAACTATGAACGCCGTCAACATAATTTCGCTTCTGTGCTGAATACGTGCTGAGCGGATTCTTCAATGATTTCAGACTGAAGATAACATCGGCGCCTGTTAGTTCTTGTCCGTCAGCAAATTTTGTTCCTTTGCGAAGAGTGAAATCATAGATAAGATGATCCGGAGATTCAACAGGCATGGATTCGGCAAGCCAAGGGATATTGACTTCTGATGTCTTTGGGTCGATGCGCAACAGGCGTTCGAAAATTTGTTCTTCGACGTATGTTTCATCAGCACCTGTAGAATTTTGGGGATTCAGACGCTCCAGCTCATTGAGGTTATGTTGTACAACTCTATTGGATGTGGATAGCTGAACTCCGCCCGGGGAATTACCCCCGCCTTCGCAGCCGAGAAGCGAGAATGATGCAGCTAATAGTATGAGTAGTGAAATTCGAAATATTTTCATGCGATTTGTCGTGAGAAATTTGTACCATTAATCTTCCGGAAGAATCCGGGATGATTACATCGTAAAGTTGATATATTGTAGTTCCCCGTTCTTATTTTTTTGGAATCCACCATGCAGGGTTATATCCCGGACTCTGAGGGTACCATTTTACATTATCGAAGCGATTATTCCAGATCACCGGAGTATAAGGATACCAGAGCATAGTAATCGGCTGCTCTTCATATATGATCTTCTGGAATTCTTTTTCAAATTTATTTCTTTTTGTCGGGTTCATTTCATTTTGGATAGCTTCGAGAACATGATCAGCACTTTTGCTTTTCCAACTCCCGTAATTGGAGCCTTTGTTGTTTTCATCAGAAGAATGATAGATCACATAAAAATCATTTCCGCCTTCTCCATTCTGCCATACGCCATACCAGGCATCTAAGTTATGGTTGCGAAGTTTGTCAAGATAGACGGACCATTCCAATTGGATAATTTCTGATTGAATCCCAACTTTCCGAAGGGTCTGGGCATAGGCGAGTAGAATTTTCTTTCGCGTTTCATTACCTGAATTTATTGTGAACTCGAATTTAAATGGTACTAGTTCTCCGTTAATTTTCTTATCGATAATACCATCACCATCATGATCTTCCCATCCGGCTTCTTTGAGCAGTATCCTTGCTGCTTCCGGATCGTATGTGATTAAGGGGATGTCGGAATTATGTTCAGGCCGAGACTTTGATACAGGGGTTTGTGTTTGTTCTGCAAGTCCGTAAAGAATGCTATCAATGATTGTTTTTCGATCAATAAGATGTGCAAGTGCTAAACGAACCTTTTTATTTTGAAAATAAGGTCTTTCGAGATTCCAACCTATATAACCGTAGCTCGATAATGGAAAAGTAGTTTTAGAGAGATAGGGTCTCTTTGCCGTATCAATTTGATTCCAAAGTGCTGGCAGCATATATCCGATAAGGTCGATATCTTTTGCTTTTAGGGCGGTTATTGTTGCATCCCAATCGCAAATCTCCATAAAAATAATCTGACCAGGATAGACATTCCCAAATTCCGAATTGAATTTATTGGTATAATACGGATTTTTCTCTAAAATAACTCTATCATTGGTGATACAATCTTTAAGGTAGTAGGGACCTGTACCAATTATATATTTTGGATCATGCTGCAATTCAGCCGAACCGAACCATTCGGTAAAATTTTCGAGTTGATCATATTTTTTCTTTTCAACTCTTTTTTCAAGTTCTTCCCATGAATATCCGTCCAGATTATTTCCATATTTGAAAATATGCTTTGGAATAATTGTTAGAATACTTGCAAATACCAATTGCCGTATTTGCCAATCGGACTTCCTAAGTATGAACCGAATTCGATAAGGGTCTCCATCGATTAATTCTGCACTTTGAATGGATTCAAGATAGTCATGAAGGGGTTTATTTTCTGCTTGTAAAAAATTCTTTGCTGCTTTAAGACTAAAGATCACATCCTCTCCGGTTAATTCTATACCGTCAGCAAATTTAATTCCTTTGCGAAGTGTAAAATCGAATTGCTTATGATCCTTCGATTCTTTTGGCAACGATTCGGCAAGCCAGGGAATATCCGGTTCGCATGTTACGGGATTCATTCGCAGTAACGTTTCGAATATCTGATTTTCAATATTAAACTCCTCTGTACTATTGGAATTGAATGGTATGAGAGTTTCAGGATAATTGAGCATATGGACAACGATGTTATTTTGCTGGGCGAGAATACTGCTCGTTAACAAGAAAAAAACTCCTGTAAGGAATAAAACTTTGAAAAAGACGTTTGTTGTATTCATGAAATACTTTATTATTAATCTGCAATATACGAAACCGAT
This sequence comes from Ignavibacteriota bacterium, assembly GCA_025357895.1. Classification (GTDB taxonomy): domain Bacteria; phylum Bacteroidota; class Ignavibacteria; order Palsa-1295; family Palsa-1295; genus PALSA-1296. The sequence goes on along the minus strand of JANYLL010000016.1, from coordinate 4,696 downwards.
CGCCGAAGTCGCTGAAATCACGCCTGAGCACCGAGCGTACTTAAAAATAAATTATGATGCCGGTATTCTGCTTTTCAGCGGTCCGCGCGTTCCACGAATAGGAGGAGTGCTTTTCGCAAAAGCCGAAGATGCTTCTATTATAGAAAAAATGATAGCCGCCGATCCTTTCAAAACAAAGGGCATAGCTGAATATGAGATCATAGAAATTGCTCCTGTGATGTGGGCTGAGGGGTTAAACAAAATCTTTGAAATTGCGTAGAAGATTTTATGCCTGAAATTATCGCACCCACCACCGATTACCTTCGACCTGAGATTGTCTCCAAGTTGGGGAATTTCGAGCTTGTGGCGAAATTTGTGGTTGAAGGATTTATTACCGGTCTACATAAATCGCCATATCATGGTTTCAGTGTGGAGTTCGCCGAGCATCGCCCGTATCTTCCGGGAGATCCCATTCGCAATATTGACTGGAAGCTTTTTGCACGCACTGATCGCTATTACGTAAAGCAATACGAAGAAGAGACAAATCTTAAGGCGCATATCATTGTGGATTCGTCACGCTCAATGAATTATTCAAGCGATCCGAAGCTCATCACAAAGTATCGTTATGCAACTATCGTTGCTGCATCACTTGCATATTTACTTACTCGTCAGCAAGATGCCGTCGGGCTGGCTCTCTTTGATGAAGAGGTAAGAACATTTATGCCTGCACGACTCAAAGCAAGTTACATGCGCGAGATGCTGAAAGTTTTGCAGCTGACCGAACCATCGAATAAAACAAAAACACAATCATCTCTTCGTCTTGTCTTAGAGCGAATTAAACGCCGCGGACTTGTTATCGTCATCAGCGATTTCCTTGATGATCCCGATGAAATAATTACTTCACTCAAGCTTATGCGCAATGCCGGGCATGAAGTAATCGCATTCCAAATTCTCGATCCAATTGAGCGGACTCTGGCTCTTTCGGCAAGCGATGCAACGATCTTCGATGTGGAAACGGGGGAATCCATAAAGACTCAGCCCTACCAAATGCAGGAAAGCTACAAGCAGGCTTTCGAAGAATTTTTAAACAATCTCAATCACTCTCTTGCTGCTGAGCGGATCGATCATCTCGTTTTAGAAACAACAACTCCATTCGATCGGGCGCTGACGGAGTATTTTTACAAGAGACAGATGATGGGGTAGAAAGTAGGGAATTAAAAATGTAAAATTAAAAATTTGGGGAGGGCATTGCATGGCTATTTTTTCTGTTCTTGTATTCCTATTTTTAATTTTGCATTTTTAATTTTTAATTGAACTCTATGGCTTTCCGAATCGAACACGATACCATGGGTGACGTAAACGTCCCATCTGATAAATACTGGGGTGCGCAGACAGAGCGCTCGCGCAATAATTTCAAGATCGGCGGCCAGAAAATGCCGATCGAAATTATTCAGGCTTTTGCCATCTTAAAAAAAGCTGCTGCTGAGGCAAATACGGAACTTGGCGTTCTTCCAAAAGATAAATCTGATATTATCGCCAAGGTCTGCGATGAAATCTTAGCAGGAAAACTTGACGATGAATTTCCGCTTGTTGTCTGGCAGACTGGTTCGGGCACACAGTCGAATATGAATGTGAATGAAGTGGTCGCGAATCGTGCTCATGTCTTGCTTGGCGGAAAACTTGAAGACGAAAAGAAAAAAATTCATCCTAATGACGATGTAAATAAATCACAGTCATCGAATGATACATTTCCGACGGCAATGCATATCGCTGCGTATAAACTTGTTGCCGAGAACACGCTTCCGAATATCAAGCTGCTTCGCGATACGCTTGATGCGAAAGCTAAAGCATTTATGAATATCGTCAAGATCGGAAGAACGCATTTGATGGATGCAACACCGCTGACACTTGGCCAGGAATTTTCCGGATATGTTTCCCAACTCGATCATGGGATGCGTGCGATAAAAAATACTCTTGCGCATCTATCAGAACTCGCTCTTGGCGGCTCAGCAGTCGGAACGGGATTGAATGTTCCGAAAGGATATGACGTACTCGTTGCAAAGAAAATTGCTGCGCTTTCCGCTCAGCCATTTATTACAGCAGAAAATAAATTTGAATCGCTTGCTTCGCATGATGCAATCGTTGAGGCTTCGGGCGCATTGAAGACTGTTGCAGTGAGCTTGATGAAGATCGCCAACGATATTCGCCTTCTTGCCTCCGGTCCCCGCTGCGGAATCGGAGAGCTTATCATTCCTGAAAATGAACCGGGTTCATCGATCATGCCGGGAAAAGTGAACCCGACGCAGTCTGAAGCAATGACCATGGTCTGCACGCAGGTTATCGGCAACGATGCAGCGATCACCGTCGGCGGGATGAACGGGCATTTCGAACTAAATGTCTTTAAGCCCGTGATGATCTTTAATCTTCTGATGTCTGCTCGCCTTATCGGCGATGCCTGCAATTCTTTCAATGAGCATTGCGCCTTAGGAATCGAACCGAATATGCCCATCATCAAAAGGAATTTGGAAAATTCCTTGATGCTTGTAACAGCTCTTAATCCTCACATCGGTTACGAGAATGCTGCGAAAATCGCAAAGAAAGCTCATAAGGAAGGTTCTACTCTACGCGAAGCGGCGATAGAGCTCGGACTTCTGACCAGTTCACAATTCGATGAATGGGTGAAGCCTGAAGATATGGTGGGGAATTTGTAAGCAATGATGAATCTTTTTATTGTTTGTCACAAACGACCCATTCTGCGTGTCATATTAATAGAAAAAGCTCCGTTTGGGAACTTCGAAGTACAGGCGAGAGTTTTAGTCATTGATCTTAATAAAGTGTGAGACTTATGGATGTAGGCGGGTTCCATTTAGGCCGTTTGTATCCAGAGTCAAGGTGAGAGAAAAAGCCCAGTGTCTACGGATGCTGGGTTTATTTTTTTGTGTATTTTTATTACAGTGGTTATGTCATTCTTCACTACGCTTCGCGACTCCATTCAGAATGACAAAGGCATTGAAAAATAATTGAAATTTCCCGAAGCTTTCTTTGCCGAAAGATTGTTATTCGCGCCTGATACGAATTTCTCACTTAACTATGTCAATGGCACGTTTAGCAAGACTTCAAAAAACAGTACGCGATCATGGTTTAGATGCGCTGCTGATCACCCATCTTCCCAACATCCATTATCTCATCGGTTATTCCGGCTCGAACGGCATTTTGATCGTTCCGGCACAGGGAAAACCTCATTTTTTTACGGATTTCCGTTATAAAGCGCAGGTCAAGATCGAAGTTGCGGGTGCGAAGATCAGCATCGTTGACCGCGAAAGGACATTGCTTGATGCCATCGTCGATAAGCAATTGTTTACCGATTTTGACGCCGTCGGCTTCGAAGAGAACCGCATTGCATTTTGGATGCATGATTTCCTTCGCAAGAAATTCCGGCATTTGAAGCTGGTTGCTAAGAAGGAAATGGTCGAATCCATGACGATGATCAAGACTGATGACGAGATCGCGATGATCCAAAAAGCAGCGGAGATCGGCGATCAGGTTTTCGATAAGGTCATCAACATGATCAAGCCCGGCATGAGTGAGCGCGAAATTTCCGCGGAAATTTCCTACTACACAAAGAAAATGGGCGGAGACGGAGATGCATTTGAGATCATCGTTGCAAGCGGCGAACGCTCAGCTCTTCCGCATGGATTAGCAAGCGAGAAGAAAGTAAAAAAAGGCGAAATGATCACGCTTGATTTCGGCGTAAGATATCGCGGATTCAATTCCGATATGACACGCACTGTTGCTCTCGGAAAAGTCTCGCTTGAATTACAAAAAATGTACGATGTTGTCCGCGTTGCCCAGCAGCGTGCAATCGATAAAGCAAAACCCGGAATGAACGGACGCGAACTTGATAACGTCGCCAGAGATTATATTACGCTTCATGGCTATGGCTCGAAATTCGGTCATGGCACCGGACACGGACTTGGTATTGAAGTTCACGAAATTCCCGTCATCGCACAGCGCGGCGAGCGTTTTACGCTTGAACCCTCACAGGTATTCACGATCGAACCAGGAATTTATATCGAAGGAATCGGCGGAGTCCGCATCGAAGATGATGTTATCATGCGCAAAGATAACGTCGAGGTGATCAATAAATCACCAAAGGAATTGATCGTTCTTTAAGCAGTCATTAGTTTTTAGTCTTTAGTAGTTAGCAGAAAATATGCTAACGACTAAAGACTAAAAACTAACGATTGTTCTTATGGTACAATTACCGTATCTCTCAGCGTATCCTTCAGAAGTTCAGTCGTGACCGGCTGAATCGTTGTGATCGCAAGCCATCCTGTATGCTGCCCGGAAGATAGTCCTGCTCTCGCTGCAGCTTTAATATAATGAAATTTTATTGTATCCTTGAAATCACTCGTTTTATAAGTGATCGACGTGGTATCCGCACTATCTATCGCCAGGGGAAACGAACAGCCGCAGGTGAGATTATATCTATAGACATTTGTATCAGGTGTATTACGCAACTTTCCATCTACTCTGATTGAAGGAGATAAAGTTTTTGATCGAGAAAGCGTTGTCGGCGGTAATGGCGTAAGCGTCGGCGAACAGGAATCCATCACTACTAAAACTACAACACTTGCTAGAAATAAATAAAAGAGATGTTTCATGGGTTTATGATAATAAAAAAAATCGTTGAATTATGGGCGTCCGCCGCGGTGGA